>NZ_JARVHQ010000002.1:0-300000 GCF_040459645.1 Bacillus cereus group sp. RP43 | reverse complement strand
AACCATTTCACTTCAATAAGAGGAAACGCTTCTATTTCTTCTCCATTGAATACAAACGTAGAACTTGGTAGTTCCAACGTAAAATTATCCGTACCACACTCACAAATCTCTGCGAGCTCTTCTACTAATGGCTTGCTTATGTGTTTTAATTGTTCAGTAGTAATTCCACGAAACACAACATGCGGCATGTGAATCCCTCCGTTAGATAGCTTTATATTTGTTCACATCATAGCACAATTTATTTTGCTGCACTAGAATCAATTGATACATTTCAATGACATTCTTAAGAATGGGGTCCCGCCCGAAAATGAGGATTTATAACGTTAAGGTGCTTATATCACTCAAAATTAAAGATTTAACAACGATAAGAATTTTGAAACAAGTCATATGAGACATTCAAAAGCCTTATTCCACGTTATATAAACCTTGTCTCAATAGGCTTTACTCTATTGGAACGAACTAAAAAACATTGATACACAAGACTTTTTATCCTTAACGTTGTAAAAGTACAAAATTCTGACGCTACCCCATCACTATCAAGCTAAATTTTGTAGTACCTCCAGAACGAAATTTTGTGTTAACTTGTAACAAAAAGTGCATTTTTTCGTTTTGGGGTATTTGTTTGTCTTAGCTTAATTGTGATGTGGTGCTACCCCGACTATAGATAATAAGAACTTATGCGTTGGCGAGATGATACCAGCATACTTACCAATCTTGCCAAACGATCCAAATAAATATGAGCATGCATGTATAATTCCTAATGGTAAATTAGTTGGGTACACATATAAAAAATTAGATTTTACTTTGTTAACCGTATGAAAATCTATTTTTAAATAAACAAAAACCTGAGTATTAAGTGGGTATAATTCCGTCAATCTACACCACTCACAAAAAACAGAAGATGCCTTTTGTTAACAAAAGATAAATAACTTGAAAATTTTAATTCTTTTTACAAATAACTCACAAAATTAACATATTTTAAATTTATTGTTATATATGTTGATTATTTTATATGGATAGTTTTTTATAATTATTAAATCACAGGAGGTTTTTCAATGGATATGGATACTTACTATTGGGAAATGGTAAAAAAGAACATTGGTGTCTATTCAAAAGCAGAACAAGAATGTCTTAGGAATAAAAGAGTAATTATCTTTGGATTAGGGGGAGTAGGAGGTTATGAAGCCATCCTTTTTTCTAGAATGGGGGTTGGACATATTACAGGAATCGATCCAGATGAATTTGAAATATCTAATATAAACAGACAAATGTTAGCGCTTTCTAGTGTGGTAGGAAAACCAAAAGCAAAAGTTGCTGAACAAGTTGTAAAAGATATTTATCCTTATATCTCAACAAACTTTATACAAACAAAAGTAGATGAAGACAACGTGGTGGAATTAATGAAGGGTCATGATATTGTGGTAGAAGCAGTGGATGATATGCCTTCTAGGGTCATTATACATAGAACAGCTAGAGAATTAGGGATACCGAGTGTAGGTATGTCAGGGAGTCCTCCTACAAGAGGATTTGTTTCTACATTCTTTCCAACTGGGATTCCATATGAAGAGGCCTTGAATGTTTCTGTTGTAGGATCCATATTAACAGATTCAAAGTTAAGGCAGCAAATTGCTGATATTAAGAAAAAAAGAGCATGGTATTCGGTTGATAAGGGAGCGCCTGAAGAGTGGGCGAAAGATTTTTGTGAGGGAAAAGTAGGCTGGATTATTACTCCTATGCGAGCACATCTTTTATCGTTATTTAGCTTTCATGAAGCAATACAAGTGTTAACTGGTCGTGAACCTTTGGCTAGAGCACCAAAGGGCATTGTTATAGATGTAGATAGTCTCACTCCTGTCCAGATAAAAGACGCACCAGAAAACGGTTGGGATTATGCAACATTATAAGGGGGAAGCAAAATTGTTCACTGAAAATTTAAATACACAAAATATATATGAAGAAAGCTTTACACGAAATATTGGTGTAATTTCAATAGAAGAACAGAAAAAATTAAAGAATGCTCGTGTTACTGTAGTTGGTGCTGGGGGAGTAGGGGGGATTACGCTTATCCAGTTGGCACGAATGGGGATAGGGAATCTTCATGTGATTGATCAAGATGTTTTTGAGGCGAGTAATATTAATCGACAAATGCTTAGTTCTATAAGTAAGTTAGGGAAGCCAAAGGCACTTGTGGCTCTAGAAACCTTAAAAGACATTAATCCCCTACTACAGGTAAAAATAACACAAGAGTTTGTTACAGAAGATAACGCAAAAGATCTGTTAGCAAATACTGATATTATTGTAGATGCAACTGATAATTTGGTAGCAAGGGTTATTATTCACCGTATGGCTCAAGCTTTAGAGATTCCTTCTATTTGGATTGCTGTTACACCACCCTTTAGAGGTGGAGTCATGTCATTAACCCCTGAATCTGTACCTTATGAAATTGCGTTAGGATATCCATCTTATCAGCAAGAACTAACGCTTGAGATGCAAAACAAAATTCATGGTTTAAAAGATGGACGTGCTCTGTATTCTATTAAACATGGTGCAGATGAACAGTGGGCGAATAGCTATATAAATAAAGAGCAACCATGGGCCGTACTATCTCCTGTTGCAAACATTATAGGGATTCTAGCAAGCTTTGAAGCATTTAAGTTTATTGTAAATCGAGAAGATTTACAACCTGTTATCAGTCCAAACCTTATACAGATTAACCTTTCACATCCAAATATGGTACAGGTATGTGAACCTGAAAACGGCAGTTGGGATTATACAACTTTATAGAAGAGGTAAAATATATGGTTTCTTTTCTATTGTTAGGAATTATTTTTATACTTGCTTTGATTGTTAAGGATTATGCACTAGCTATTGCAGCAAGTTTATTAGGTGTGTTATTTGCTATGGGACAAAAAGCTATCTTGCATGCTATTCAGCAATATGCTTTTCCAATTGGGATTTTCTTTCTCATGTTATTTCTTTTAGTTCCCATTACTTCAGGGAAGATTTCGAGTGATAACATAATGAAGTTAATTACTTCTCCAATTGGGTGGGGATCGATTTTAGCGGGGTTTATAGTGTCGTTTATAGGAGGAAAAGGAGTAGGGGTACTACCGATGAATCCAACTATATTATTGGGTGTTTTAATAGGTACTTTGATGGCTGTATTGTTTACAAAGGGGTTACCGGCGGGGTTAATTATTGCAGCTGGAATAATAGCCATCATTTCTATGAAATGAAAGGGATTTTAAAAATGAAAAAGAATTGGAAATCTATAAGTTTAATGGGTATTTTTTTCGTTCTTTTACTGTCTAGCTGCTCAAATCATCAAGAAGTTTCAAAGGGGACAAAAACTTCTAAAATAATAAAAGAAGAATATAAAATTCCACTAGAAGACGAAACATTATTTTTACTTCATAAAAGTGTAAATACAAAAAAGCAATATACATCAGACGAAATCATTTTGTTTTTAGAACCATTTAGTGTTCCTACTGCAGCAGCTTTTGATGTATCAAAATATTCATGGATGGATGAGTATGCAAAAAAAGGATATGATACGTGGGCAATGGATTTTAGAGGATTTGGGCAATCTTCAAGGCCAAAAGAAATGTCAGAAGCGCCTAACTTAAATAAACCAGTCGTTCATTTAGATGATGCAACAAAAGATTTAGAAACGGTTGTGAATTGGATTAAAAGTAAAAGGAATGTAAAAAAAATTCATCTTGTTGGCTGGTCATATGGGGGAGTGGTAGCTGGAAATTATGCAATATCACATTTTGATGATATTAATACACTTGTTTTATATGGGTACATGCATGGGTTTACGCTTCCAATGATGACAGAGCCCTTTGACAATCGGTTACAGCAGGGGGAATTCAATCCTCATGCACCCTCTTATCAAACTGTAGACTTTGATAAAGGAATGCATCACTGGCATATGATGATGGGCGAGAAAAAAATTGTCACAAATGAAGCTATGGATTCTGTAAAAGACGTATTTCTTCACTCAGATCCAATTAGCGAGAAAAATAATGGCATCATTCGTCGACCGATGGGGCCTCTAGAAGATTTATATTCTATTTGGAATAACCGCCCTTTATATGATGCATCTCAGATTACTGCTCCTGTGCTGGTTATTTATGGAGAAGATGATTTATTTGCCGATAGAGATATGCTATCGAAATTAACTGGGACTAAGCAAAAAAAGGAAGTTGTGATTCCTAATGCAACACACTGGGCAGTATATGAAAAAAATCATGATGTTCTATTTAAAGAAGTATTGAATTTTATAGAAATGAAAGAAGGAAAAAAGGGATGAACAGAGATATAACAATCTTAGATGCTACTTTGCGAGAAGGGGAACAACAATGTGGTGTTCGTTTTTCAAAGAAAGATAAAATTACGCTGGTTCATATGCTTGAGGATTTTGGAATCCGGTTAATTGAAGTTGGACATCCTGGAATTTCTCGTGAAGAAGAAGCGGTTTGCCGAGAAGTTGCGGCTGCTGCAAAACAAGCTGATATTTTAATGCATGCTCGAGCGAAAAAAGAAGAAGTTCATGCTGCATATCGAGCAGGAGCTGATTGGGTAGGGATTTGGGCATCTATTAATCCGATTTCTTTACAAACCAAGTATACAAATCGATCAAAAGATTATGTGATGAATCAAGTGAAACAAGCGATTGAAGAAGCTCGTTACTTAGGCATGAAAATCCGATTCACAATTGAAGATGCTTCCAGAACTACTTGGGAAGATATTTCTTACCTTGGAAAAATCGCATATCAAGCGGGAGCAAATCGAATTAGTTTAGCTGATACGGTGGGAATTTGGGAACCTAATGAGTGTGCAACCATAGTCAAGAAAGCGGTTGAAACGTTCCCCTGTGAAATTGAAGTACACCTACATAATGATTTAGGACTAGCACTAGCGAATGCTCTTGCAGCTATTGATGCTGGGGCTTCTGTCATTGATGCAACTTTATGCGGGATTGGTGAACGGGCTGGGATTGTTGATTTACTAAATTTATCTGTTCTGTTATCACAAAAATATAATCAACACTTTCAATTAAAAATGATTCCAGAATTAACACAATCTCTTCAATTGGCTACAGGTTGTAAAGTCGATCATTGGAGACCTATTATTGGAAAAAATGTTTTTACACATACAGCACCTTATCACGTAAAAGCTGTGAATCATAATGTTTTAGCATATGAAGGAATTCAACCTGAAATGATAGGAAGAGTGAGGAAGATACAACAAAAACGGGTAGAACGAAAAGGCCCTCGCCTTTCAAAGAATTTACGCGTCAGTAAACCATTTGTAAAAGGGGCATCTGAACTTTTGTATCATAGGGATGGGCCAGGAGAACGATGGGTGCAGATGGATTATAGAACGGATGAGCGTGCTTCATTCTATGTAATACAACGTATATTCTGTAATCAGCATATGGACGAAAACTTGGAAGGTCATGTGGATTATCATGCACATCATTGTGATAGTGCTTTTGTGTTTTGGGGTAATAACATAGATGGTACAGGGCTTATATGTAAAGTGGAAATCGAGGGAGACGTGCAAACCATTGAGAGCCCTGCATCTGTTTTTATTCCATCAGGTTTCAAACATAAATACAAGTACCTTTCAGGTGTAGGTACATACACAAACATTGTACTAGCCCCAAATTACAATTCAAGCTTGTTGGGTAGCACCACATCACAATCTAGCTAGGAAAAGCAAATACCCCGAAACAAGAAAATTGGCATCTCCAGGAAAAAGCTTAATTTTTTGTTTTAGGGTGTTATACAATTCTTAAGGTGAAAAATTTAAGTAGCGTAGAAAGGTTTAATTTCTACGCTACTTCTAATTGATAATAAATTTAATATTTTTCTGAATTTTTTATATAAGATTTTATAGCTTGCAATAAGAATTCTTCCTGCCCCATACCAGCATCCGCGGCCATTTGAACTACTTTTTGCTTAAATTCATGATCTGCATGAAAAGTTAATGGTTCTACATCACTTTTAAAGTAAATTCCCTCTACATGTGGAAGTATCGTGCCGGATTTCATATGAGAATGTAAGTATTTTATCTCTTCTTGAAACTGCAATGGCTCTACTTGTAATACGAAAGGTTTAATTTCTAATCGGATAGTATCTGATGAAATATTCAATCGCATATTTGTGACACCAAGCTCTTTATAAAATAAGTTTATTAGATTATAAGTGATGGAATTAAATAGTTGGGGTTTTTTAAATAAGAAAGATAAATACCCTCGTTTCGTAATCACTGCTTGTTTTTGGAAAGGTTCAAAGGAATAATCATGTTCCTTATAAGTGGATAGAGGGAAAATTTCTTCGTCCTCTGTAAGAATCTTGCCGTCTGCTCCATTGATCTCTATTACTCTTGCTGTTTTTCCGGTATGTTGATGTGTTAATAATTGATACAAATATATATCTTCATCTTGAATCTTAGTAATGAATGTTTTTCGCTCTTTTGTTGTAGTTTTTTCATAATTAAGCTGGAAAGATTCAAGGTCTTCTTTATCAATGACATACACTTCTTTTCCACGCTTTTCTATCTTTGAAGCAGGTAATTTTCCAGATTTGATATATGTAAAGACAGTAGATGGTGCTACATTAAGAATTTCAGCTGCTTCTTTTGTACTAAGACCTTTAACCTCTTCTATATTTTTTAAGCGTTCAATATCCTCTAAATAGAAAATCTTACTACCGAATTGCTTCCAGTTATCCTTATATACACATTCTATTAATCCATCTTTTTCTTTCTTTAATATCGTCTGTACAGTTACTCCTAATAAGTCGGCTGCCTCTTTTGTCTTTACAGTAGGTTTTGTAATAAACAATAAATCTTGTGTCATGAAAGGACACCTCCATAACTATTGTTTGCTAATATTTTAGATATGTATATATCATATCAGAATCTGATTTATATTTAAAATAATAAATAGATTTTATTAAACATCATATACACTTTTATAGTTAATGAATATTTATAAATTATTTTATATTTTAATTGATTATTATCGCGGATTTTATTATATATTTGATATAAAAGTTATTTAATTTGCTATTAAATAATATATATTTACTAATAAATTATAAAAAAATATAGGTATAAGTAAATGGAGAAGAATATAGCATTCTTATAGAAAGAATATGAGTTATCATTTGTATAATTGATAGAAGTGAAATAAAATGATAAGTATAGTTAATAAAGAGAATTGTATTCATAATCTTTAATAGGAGAGGTGAATTTGAAATATGGATAATAAAAGTGGAAGTGAAAACTTACCTATTATAAATAATCAAAGTGAATATATAGATACATATTTAGAGAATATAAGTGATATCGTTCCTTTCCTGCATAACAATAGTTATGTAGATAAGGTAGAAGAGAAGATGGAGGTTGCAGAAAAAGAGGGAAAGAGTAAATATACGTATTTAAGTGATCTGGAAGTCATTTATCATTTCGTACATTTACAAAAAGATATGGATGAGAAGAAGAATAGAAAAGATGTTACGAAAAAGAGTTATGTATCTGAAATCTTATCATTTTGTCAGTGCATGGTGCAGCATGCAGAAGAGTTCGAATTAAATGGGGAAGAGGTACAGCAAAATGCCTCTTTACTGAAAACATTGCAACCATGGCATATTCGTAAATATAATTCTTGGTTGAAGCAAGTAGAGAACGGTAGGAATAGTGACACGTATGCAGTCGCAACACTTGCAAAGAAAACAGTACTTATTCGTTCTTTTTTAAAACACCTTCATGTATTTGCTTATATTGAAAAACCTCTTCATGAAGAACTGCAGCGTGCGAATGTAAATGAACAGGATCGACCAAATCGGGACCTATCGTATGATGAAGTTATGAAAATCCTAGGGTTTTATAAAGAAAGAGGGCATTTAGTAAACTATACAATTTTATTAGCCCTGGCAAGTACCGGTGCAAGAATTCAAGAATTGTGTACAACAAGAGTCAAAGATTTACACTATGACGGAAAGCACTGGTTAAAAGTAATGGGCAAAGGGGATAAAGTACGTGAACTTTTCATTTCGGAACATTTGTATCAGTGCATTTGTGAAATGAGACGAAGAAGAGGGTTCCAAACTGTATTGGATCAAGGAGATGAAGGTCCTTTATTTGTAAATCAAAGGGGGAACTTTTATAATTCAAAAACGTTATCGAGTCAGATAACAGATATGATAAAAAAGACAAATTTAGAGTTTCTGCAGTATCGTGAGAATCCAGTAACGGCGCATACATTCCGTCATGCTTTTGCAATCATGGCCGTTGAACAAGGAAATGCGGATCTATATCATTTAATGCAAACGTTGGGGCATGAAAATATCCAAACAACAAAAATCTATTTAGAGAAGCATATGAAACGGAAGAATAATGTGGGTACTTCCTTTGCGGATATGTTGCAATGAATAAAATAGAAGAAAATAGTTAACTCATGTATAAATATCATAATCAAGCAAATGTTATATACAAATATAATGGAGGTGCAACGATGAATATTCAAAGACACGAAAATAATGCAAATGAAGTTCATATTTCAGTTGCTGCAAGTGCTATTGAGCAAATGAAGTATGAAATTGCTCGCGAATTAGGAGTCACACTTGGACCTGATACATCATCGCGTGCAAATGGTTCTGTCGGTGGAGAAATTACAAAACGCTTAGTTCGAATGGCCGAGGAACAATTAACAGGAGAATATAAATTACACTAATTTAAAGAAGTAAAAAGAAAAAGAATCTATTTTAAAAATGGATTCTTTTTCTTTTTTTTACATAAACTTCAAAATAATGATTGTGAATCTAAAAAAACGACCTCTTAGATTTCTTTGTAAGCACTTTGAAAATTCACATCAATGCCATAGGTATCGATGTGAATTAAATCTTATATGAGTGGTTACAGGGTAGTTAAACAGTGTTTTTTTTTTTTTTTGTAATTTTAATTCCATAATACTTAAGCCAATATAATACAAATTTATTTATAAGTAATTTTTTGTTAAATAGTTAACCGTTTATAATTTTCCGACCATTCACGTGCAGAATTTGTCCTGATATGTAAGATGCATCTTCGGATGCCAAGAATACATAAGCAGGTGCCACTTCAAACGGTTGACTGGCTCGCTTCATAGGAACATGGTCTCCAAATGTGGCAAGCCATTCTGGAGGCAAGGAAGATGAAATTAATGGAGTCCAAATTGGTCCTGGGGCCCACACCATTAACTCGGATCCCTTGCGGTGCCAGTGACGATGACAGCGAACGTGTAAAGGAAACAATGGCTCCTTTAGATGCCGCGTAGTCAATTGCATCTTGATCTCCATGATAGGCACTAAGGGATGTTGTATTTATTATGGAGCTCCCTGAATTCATATATGGCAAAGCAGCTTTCGTCAAAATAAACTGAGAAAAAACATTTGTGTGAAAGGTACTTGTTCGTTGGTTAGAATCTACATCAAGTAGACTGTTCCTTATGTATAGTACACCGGCATTATTCACCAAAATGTCAATACGACCAAATTGGTGAATTGTCTGCATTACTGCTTGTTGGCAATGCTGCTCATACCCAATATCACCTGGAATGGTAATGCAACTACGGCCATACTTTTTAACATAGAACTCCGTTTCTTTTGCATCACTATGCTCATTTAGGTATAAGATTGCTATGTCTGCACCCTCTTTCGCGAAGGCTACAGCGACAGCCCTCCCAATTCCACTATCCCCACCAGTTATAAGCGCTACCTTATTTATAAGTTTACCGGCTGGTTTGTAATTGGGGTTATCAAATATAGGTCTAGGTATCATTAATGATTCAATGCCAGGTTTACTTTGTTGTTGAGGCGGGAAACCCATCACATTCACCCCTTTTGGAATTTTCCGATAATAAATGAAATTCTGATATAGGTTATGATTATCATCAGGAAAATATATCCTTACCAAAGAATTAAATAGAGGAAGTGAAGGGGGATTTACTCCATCAAGGTGTAATATCATTTCCTGTTATTTGTAAAAAGGTATTAATTTTTCCCTTTAGGGGTAGCACCCCATCGCTATCAAGCTAAGAAAAGCAAATACCCCAAAACGAAAAATAAGCTTTTTTATTACAAGTTAGCACAAAATCTCATTGTGGATAGTTTTATTTTTTTGCTTGATAGCAATGTGACGGTAGCCCTGTAAGAAGTTCCATTACGGCCTTTTCAAACTCCTCAACGGTAATAGAATAGGCTAAAGATCATCCGTTTTTTCACGGACTTCCCCATACAAAACTATCCATGACTTTAAAATAACGATGCTCTAAATGATGTTAGATTATAGCCAATTTTATAATAGAGCTCCAAGTTTATAAGTTTAGTGTTTACAAAAATATAGTTTAATTCGATTTTGAATTAAACTATATTTTTGACAATGCCCCGTTGAAAGTTTACCTATACCGATATAAGGGTTTTCAATTCTGAAAATTAAATCTATTATTAAGAGTGCAAAATTAAGTAAGAAGGATGTGGTTCTGTGTCGAAGAAAATCATTCTATCAGGCTGGGAGCTAATTATTCATCTATTGTTGTCGTTTGTCGGTATACTAGCGGTTGGCGGTTCTGGTGCAAAAAATTCAAAATATCTGGAAGTAATCTCCCAAACTTGGACATACTGATACTAGTACTCTAAAAAAGGATGTGATCAGTATGAAAAAGCAAAATCTATTCAAGTGGAAACATTATCAACCTGATATTATTTTATTAACTGTAAGATGGTACCTAAGGTACAATCTCAGTTTTCGTGATTTAGTCGAAATGATGGAAGAACGCGGGCTATTTATTGCTCATACAACCATCATGCGCTGGGTTCATCAATATGGCCCTGAATTAGATGAGCGATTAAGGTGTCATCTTAAGCCAACCAATGATTCTTGGCGAGTCGATGAGACGTATGTGAAAGTCAAAGGTCAATGGATGTACCTATATCGTTCCGTTGATTCAAAAGGAAATACGATTGATTTTTATTTAAGTAAAACAAGAGATCATAAGGCTGCAAAGCGCTTTTTCAAGAAAGCTTTGCGGTCTTTTCATGTTTCAAAGCCCCGTGTTATCACAGTAGGCAAGAACCCAGCCTATCCTATGGCAATTGAAGAGTTGAAGAAAGAGAAAAAGATGCCCGTAGGCATCCAAATAAGGCAGGTAAAATATCTTAATAACATTGTGGAACAAGACCACCGGTTTATTAAAAGACGGGTTCGTTCTATGTTAGGATTAAAGTCACTTAAAACAGCAATCTCTATATGGGGTACAGCCGAGATATACACGTATCTCGGCTATACCCCTATATTGAGTGGTGTTGAAGCCATGCATATAATTAAAAAAGAACAGATTGATTTATGAGATCAGTCTGTTCAAAACCAGAAAAAATTCATCCATCAATTGTTTGGACTAACAGCATAAAATACAATTCTGCTAGAAATATATGCGCTATATTCTCTTTTATTTTATCTTTGCACCAGAACCTTTATATCAATATAGAGGGGGTTGTGAAGATTTTTACTTAAACTAACGGGCAGGTTTGTTGAAGAAGGAATCTAATTTATTTACGTTGAATTAATTACAAATTGCATTTAACAGACCGAGGTGGTAACTGGTGTGCAAGAACAAATATGTAGGTAGTTGGTCAGAATCAAAGTTTATTGAGATTGACTTAGAGTTAAATAATGAAATTTAGTTGAATTATTGCTGGGTGTAGTAAATAGCAGTAACAAATTTGTAATTGTTGTGATAAATATTATATGAAATATATGGATGATTATAATTTTTATAACAGCAATATATATAAAGTTATTGAAGATATATCTGCCCAGTGGGATTTATATTTATCAAACATTTATTCATTAGAAGAACTTTAGCAGTTGGATTTTTCTAAAGTAAAATTTCCAATATTTAATGTAATATCAAAGGAGCGAGGAAGATAAAATGAATCAATCCTATTTTTATTTAAAACTAGAAACACATCAATTACATATGTCTTATAAAAATGAAAAACGTCGCGTGCGTATTTTATTGCCGAAAAATTATGATAAAAATGAGGCTAAAAATTATCCAGTTGTCTATATGCATGATGGACAAAATGTTTTCTACAGTAGTGAAGCTTATAGCGGGTATTCATGGAAAGTTATTCCAGCGATTATTCTAAACCCCGATTTACCGCAGATGATTGTTGTTGGGATAGATAACGCTGAACAAGATCGAATTAATGAATACACGCCTTGGAAAATTACTGAAAGCCTACTTCCTGAAGATAATGAACTAGGCGGAAGAGGCGTGGAGTTTGCTAAATTTGTCATGACAGTAGTGAAGCCGTTTATCGATAAGCATTACCGAACTAAATCGGATAAATATCATACAGCGATGATTGGCAGTTCACTTGGAGGAAATATTTCGGCTTTTATGGGTATTGAATATAAAGAGCAAATTGGTGGTTTAGGCATTTTTTCTTTAGCCAATTGGATTACAAGTAAATCCTTTGACAGTTATATTGCTAGAGAAGAGTTGGATCCTGAACAACGCGTGTACATTCAAGTTGGGACTCAGGAAGGCGATGATGCCGATCAACAATTGATGTATGGTAATATGAAGCAGGCATATATCGATTGCTCGCTTAAGTATTATAAACAACTGATAAAAGGCTCTGTTCCAATTGATAGCATGCGTTTAAATATTTTTGCGGATGAAGAACATGATGAAAAAGCTTGGGCAAAACACCTGCCAGAATGTTTACGTTTCTTAAGTGAGAAGTGGTCTTGAATGAACTGAATAATTATATTTGACTGAATTAGATCATGGGAGGAATCTATCACTTTTTTAAATGTTTTTGGAATATTACATCGTTTTTAAAATGAAGTAATTGCACTTCAGTTGTGAAAGTAATGAATTTTACGACATTGAGAAAGGAGCTTTTTTATGAATTATATTTTGATATCACCATATTATCCAGGTAATTTTCAGTCATTTGCTCATCGTTTAAAAGACGCAGGTGTCAATGTTTTAGGAATTGGCGAAGAGCCATATGACCAATTAGGTTCCGAATTACAAAACGCTTTAACAGAATATTATCGTGTGAATAATTTAGAAGATGTAGATGAAGTGAAACGTGCTGTTGCATTTTTATTTTATAAACATGGTCCAATTGAGCGCATTGAATCCAATAACGAATACTGGTTAGAACTTGATGCGCAGTTGCGTGAGCAATTTAACGTGTACGGCAATAAAACGAATGACTTGAAAAAAGTTAAATATAAATCTGAAATGAAGAAGCTGTTTAAAAAGGCAGATGTACATGTTGTAGATGGAAGAATCGTTAAAACTAAAAAGGAGTTATCTAAAGCCATTGATGAATTAGGACTTCCAGTTATCGCTAAACCGGATAATGGAGTTGGATCAGCTGCAACCTTTAAATTAAGTTCAGAAGCGGCTGTACGTCATTTTGAAGAAGAATGGGGAGAGGCACAAGTTTACTTCTTAGAACCATATGTCGAAGGAGGCGTACTTTGTACATTTGATGGTTTAGTGGATCAGAAAGGGAACATTGTTTTCCAAACAAGCTTTACATATAATGTGCCAACTCTGGAACTCGTTAAGGGTCAGTTGGATTTAGCTTATGTGATTCAAAAAGAAATTGATCCAAAGCTCGAAACTTATGGAAAGGCGATTGTGAAAGCTTTTGGCATGAAAGAACGCTTTTTCCATATTGAGTTTTTTAAATTGGAAGATGGGGATTATGTTGCACTTGAATATAATAACCGCTTGGCTGGCGGCTACACGATTGATATGTACAATTTCGCGTACTCCATTGATTTATTTGCTCAGTATGCTTCTCTTGTGACAGGAGGAGAATTTAAGGATTCCGATGCCGAAAACCAGTTTTGTGTCGGTGTAACACAGCGTGATGCGTATAAGTATAAACATGATACAAATGCTATTTATGAACGATTTGGAGACCGTGTGAAGTTTGAACAGCGCATGCCAGATGCGTTTGCGGAACTCCAAGGAAATCAATTTTATGCGATTAATGCAGATTCGCAGGAAGAAGTCGATGACATTATCAGTTTTGTACATGAACGAAAAAATTGCAGCATTGTAAACGTATAGGGATAGGAGATTTTTCTATGCATATAGAACATTTAAACCATTGGAGTGGCGAATTAGGACGTGAAATGCTGTTGAACAGATATGGACACAGCGGCATGCCAATCTTAGTTTTTCCTTCATCTGGAGGGACGCATTTTGAATACTATGATTTTGGAATAATTGATGTGTGTCATGACTTTATTGAATCCGGAAAAGTTCAGTTTTTTACATTGGCTAGTATAGATAGCGAAAGTTGGCTGCACGACTCAAAACCGGCGCATGACCGTGCATTAGCTCATGAAGCATATGACCGTTATGTGATTTCAGAAGTTATTCCATTTATTAAACATAAAACAGGTTGGTTTGATTCAATGATGACAACGGGGTGTAGTATGGGAGCATATCATGCGTTGAACTTTTTCTTGAGACATCCGGATGTCTTCCAAACAACCGTTGCACTTAGCGGTGTTTACGATGTACGTTTCTTTTTTGGGGATTACGGAAATGATCCTCTTGTATACGAAAATTCACCGAGTGATTACATATGGAATCAAAATGATGGCTGGTTTATTGATCGATATCGTTCAGCAGATATCATTATTTGTACCGGGCGGGGTGATTGGGAACAGGATGGGCTGCCTTCATACTTTACATTAAAAGAAGCCTTTGAAGAAAAACAAATTCCAGCATGGTTTGATGAGTGGGGCGAGGATGTTTCGCATGATTGGGCTTGGTGGCGATGCCAAATGCCGTATTATCTAGGAAAATTACTTTAATAAAATGTCAAAAAACATCAGGACGGTTGAGTCGCTGGTGTTTTTTACAGGGGATTTTTTGATTTTTAGGTAATAAATAATTGATGTCGTTCTCATTAACATAAGAAAATAGTAACGTGCTTTTAACTTCAAAAATACTCTAAATCCTTAAGTTGATGGATGTGGGGTAGCACCCCATCGCTATCAAGCTAAGCTTATGCAAAGTCAATTTTAGGCGAGATTGTTTCTTTTTTCTAAAGGGCAAGTGTAGGTAATTTAAAAATTTGCATACGAAATAAACCCTAATGGGTTTCACTTTTTTGAATTAAGCGGCTTGATTATCAGACATGGTACAATTGTAAACGACACCTAATATATCAAAGACCGTTTTTTTTTTCATATCGATGAGATTTCCGCCCGTTTTGCTGTAGGAGATTGAACAGGCGAAGTAACACCTTTGATAGCTCTTGGGTGTCTTTTTGAATAGTTTGGAATAGAAGAAGAAAATAGTCTTTAATCATATATATTGCTTTATACTCACTAAGCTCTCGTTTTTTCTTCATGAGGAGCAATTGGCGCATTTGAAGCATGATAGAAGAACAGAGTAGAATGGCAATCAATTGACCATATAAATGGCACTCCAATCGTTCTGGTTTTATCTTTTTACAATGATGGATTTGAAAGAATGACTTCCACGTTTTAAATAAAATTTCGATGTGCCAACGCAAAGAATACCAGTCATGTACTTGTCCCATCGGGACAATATCTGTAGGGGTGTTTGTCATATATACATTGATACCTCTGAGTCGTTTACTACGAGAAGAATACTTCATTCCTTCCTTTTTCTAGAGTGTACCCTAGTTAGAAAACTTTGCAATAGAACCCATACGATACTAGCTGTAATCATTAATGTATTCAACTTTGTACCAATCTTACTGTTTTTTAGAGCTGACATTAAACCACATTTTATTAAATCTTTATATTAAGTTATGAAACTTATAACGAAAAATAACAAATAACGACATGTTTTTTAGAAATGTTGTTATTTGTTGCTTATCCATCTTTTATTTGTTGTTTATTTGTCTATTGTTTGTTGATATTTGTTGTTTATTTGTTGTTTTTTGTCATGGAGAAATATGTAATTATGCATATCTAAATAAAGGGGATCGATATGCAGAGTGTGATTAAATTATATTAAACAAAGTTCAAATTATATTATCTATTTTTTATATAGTTAAAATAACTCCTTTTTAACTAAGTATATCAAGTTATAACTGATATAATTACTTGAATTATATTAAAAAATCATTTTATAAGTATAACATTTTCATTCACTTTAATACTCAATAGTCGAATTATTGAATATAATCGACAAAATTCTACTATTTACGTATTAAAAAATTGATGTTTTAATAAAGGTGCAATTGGTATGACCACTCGAGGGGGAAAAGATTGCAATAATAAATGTGCACTAAAGTTGCAAGTAACATTATGTCGATAATAATTATCATAATATTCGTTCATTTTCGAAAGGGTCTAGAATCTCAAAAGTATCACATTTGAAAAAAAGTGTTTTAAGTTTCTACATAGCAAAAATGATTTTATTCCGTAATAAAAGTATAAGCAATGTACAGTATAATTTCATCTTTTGTAATCTTGTAGGGCCTTGCCGACAAAACTAGGAGAGATATTATGAAATTATTATCAAAAAGGTTATGGCAGGTTTAGCTTTAGGAACAATGAGTTTATCTATCTGGGCTCCTGTAAGTCAAGCAGCAACTCCAGAGAAAAATCAATATTATACTATTCATTTGACAGCCAATTCAAATATAGGTGATGAATTTTTATTGTTTACTTGTAAAAAACATAATATTTAAATGAGGGAGAAGTAAGGTCCTTACATTCTATAAAAAGTAAATAATAACGAGGGTTTAACACTCTCTATCCGAAAGAATTCTCCTTCCTCAAGTATGTGCAAGAAAAGAGCCTAGCGTTAGGTCGTTCAAGAGGTATGTATAAGATTATAAACAGACAATAGTGAAGAGGTGTACGGAATGAAAAATAAAATAATTAAAGGTTTTTTAATAACATCAATAGTAACTGGGGCGACTATTCCTATCAATACTCTCGCAATGCCAATCGTTCAGGCAGAAACGCAACAAGAGAATACGGATATTTCCTCATCCTTACGAAAATTAGGTGCACAATCTAAATTAATCCAAACATATATTGATCAAGCTTTAATGAGTTCTAATGTACAGCTTGAGGAAGTCCCAGCTTTAAATACAAATCAATTCCTAATCAAGCAAGATATGAAGGAATGGTCATCAGAACTTTATCCGCATTTAATTCTATTAAATTCAAAAAATAAAGGGTTTGTAACTAAATTTAATAGCTATTATCCAACATTAAAAGCATTTGTAGACAATAAAGAAGATAAAGAAGGTTTTGTAGATAGACTTGAAGTTCTTCAAGAAATGGCTATGACGAACCAAGACAATGTACAACGTCAGATTAATGAATTAACAGATCTTAAATTACAGATTGATAAAAAACTTAAAGATTTCGATACTGATGTGACAAAAGCACAGGATGTACTTAGTTCAGATGGAACAGGGAAAATAGACCAGCTAAAAAATGAATTACTAAATACAAAAAAAGCAATTCAAAATGATTTACAACAAATAGCATTAGTACCAGGAGCTTTAAATGAACAAGGATTTGTTATTTTCAAAGAAGTCTATAGTCTTTCAAAAGAAATCATTGAACCGGCTGCACAAGCAGGGTTGGCAGCGTATAACAAAGGAAAAGAAATTAATAACTCTATTTTAGAAGCAGAGACAAAAGCGGCGCAAGAAGCGAAGGAAAAGGGTAAAACTGCTTTAGAGATTGAATCAGCGAAAAAAGCAGCTCGTGAAGCAATTGAGAAAAGCAAACAAGGTGAAATAGCTGCAGCTGCAGCCACAAAAACGCAAGAGTATGACCTGATGAAAGCCATTGACACTGAAAAAATTAAGAAAACATTTGGTGCCTTCGCTGAAATGAATAAACTAACAGCAGAACAGCGAGCACATTTAGATGATTTAGAGAAACAAAACCAAAATTTATATGATTTAACAACGAAACTATCAATAGCAGATTTACAAAAATCAATGCTTCTTCTTATGCAAAATGATTTGCATACGTTTGCAAATCAAGTAGATGTAGAACTTGATCTAATGAAACGCTATAAAGAAGATTTGAATCTAATAAAAAATAGTATTACAACTTTATCTACTAATGTTGATACTACTAACCAGGGGTCTCAAAAAGATACATTAAGAAGATTAAAAAACATGACAAGTTATCTTGAAGAACAGGTTTATAAATTTTAATATTAAGAATTTATAAAAACGTGAAGATTATAAGAATCTATCAAAAAATAGGGAGGAAAATAGATATGAATAAATTTCCATTTAAAGTGTTAACTTTAGCCACACTGGCAACGGTTATAACTTCTACTACCGGTAACACTATTCATGCATTTGCACAAGAACAGACCGCACAAGAACAGAAAATAGGGAATTATGTATTAGGGCCTGAAGGACTGAAGAAAGCATTGGCTGAAACAGGATCTCATATTCTTGTAATGGATTTGTACGCAAAAACAATGATTAAGCAACCGAATGTAAATTTATCCAATATTGATTTAGGTTCAGAAGGGGGAGAATTAATCAAAAATATTCACCTTAATCAGGAACTGTCTCGAATCAATGCGAATTATTGGCTAGATACAGCAAAACCGCAGATTCAAAAAACAGCACGTAATATTGTAAATTACGATGAACAATTTCAAAATTATTACGACACATTAGTAGATACTGTACAAAAGAAAGATAAGGCAGGCCTAAAAGAGGGCATAAATGATTTAATCACTACAATTAATACAAATTCAAAAGAAGTTACAGATGTAATTAAGATGTTACAAGACTTCAAAGGGAAACTATATCAAAATTCTACAGATTTTAAAAATAATGTTGGTGGCCCAGATGGTAAAGGTGGATTAACGGCAATATTAGCAGGTCAGCAGGCAACAATTCCACAACTTCAAGCTGAAATTGAGCAACTCCGTTCTACTCAGAAAAAACATTTTGATGATGTATTAGCATGGTCAATTGGCGGTGGATTGGGAGCAGCTATTTTAGTTATTGCAGCTATTGGAGGAGCGGTAGTAATTGTTGTGACTGGCGGTACAGCAACACCGGCTGTTATTGGTGGCCTTTCGGCTCTTGGTGCAGCTGGTATTGGTTTAGGAACAGCAGCTGGTGTCACGGCGTCTAATCATATGAACTCTTATAACGAAATTTCTAAAAAAATCGGAGAATTAAGTACGAAAGCTGATCTCGCTAGCCAAGCAGTTATTTCGATTACTAACGCGAAAGACACTTTGGCATATCTGTATCAGACAGTGGATCAAGCGATACTGTCTCTAACAAATATTCAAAAACAATGGAATACAATGGGGGCCAACTATACAGATTTACTTGATAATATCGACTCTATGCAAGAACATAAATTCTCTTTAATACCTGATGATTTAAAAGCTGCTAAACAAAGTTGGAATGATATTCATAAAGATGCAGAATTCATTTCGAAAGACATCGCTTTTAAACAAGAATAGAACTGAAAATTAAGACCTATATAGGAGGAATATGAAATGATGAAGAAAATCCCTTATAAACTACTCGCTGTATCGACGTTGTTAACTATTACAACCGCTAATGTAGTTTCACCAGTAGCAACTTTTGCAAGTGGAATTGAACAAACTAACAATGGAGATACGTCTCTTTCAGCAAATGAAACGAAGATGAAAGAAACTTTGCAAAAGGCTGGGTTATTTGCAAAATCTATGAATGCCTATTCTTATATGTTAATTAAAAATCCAGATGTGAACTTTGAAGGAATTACTATTAATGGATATGTAGATTTACCTGGTAGAATTGTACAAGATCAAAAGAATGCAAGAGCACATGCTCTTACATGGGATACACAAGTAAAAAAACAGCTGTTAGATACATTGACAGGCATTGTTGAATACGACACAACATTTGACAATTATTATGAAACAATGGTAGATGCTATAAATGCAGGGGATGGAGAAACTTTAAAAGAAGGAATTACAGATTTACAAGGTGAAATTCAACAAAACCAAAAGTCTGCACAACAGTTAATACAAGAATTAACTAAATTAAGAGAAGCTATTGGACAAGATGTTAGAGCATTTGGAAGTAATAAAGATCTCTTGCAATCGATTTTAAAAAACCAAGGAGCTGATGTTGAGGCCGATCAAAAACGTCTAGATGAAATTTTAGGATCAGTAAATTATTATAAACAATTAGAATCTGATGGATTTAATGTAATGAAGGGTGCCCTTTTTGGCCTACCGTTAATTGGTGGTCTAATAGTACTCGGAGCACAAGGTAATTTATCTAAGTTAGAGCCTACATTAGCAGAATTACGTCAGACCGTAGATTATAAAGTAACATTAAATCGTGTAGTTGGAGTTGCGTATATTAATATTAGTGAGATGCATAAGGCACTTGATGATGCTATTAATTCTCTTACTTATATGTCCACTCAGTGGCATGATTTAGATTCTCAATATTCGGGAGTACTTGGACATATTGAAACTGCATCTCAAAAAGCTGATCAAAATAAATTTAAATTCTTAAAACCTAACTTGAATGCAGCGAAAGACAGTTGGAAAACATTGCACACAGATGCGGTCACTTTAAAAGAAGGAATCAAAGAATTAAAAGTGGAGCCTGTTACTCCGCAAAAATAAGAAAATATTAGTTTTGTTGCAAAGTCACCTAAAACATATAGAATCTATGATTACGTTGTTAAATAGTAATGCGACAATTAATAAATCCTTATACATTAGAAAGGCGGAGTCTCATTAATGACTTCGCCTTTCACTTATATATAAGTTTCATCCAAAATAAAAAGATAACCTTGCAATTTTACTTGTTTTTTAAAAATTTGCAACAGAAGCGATTAATTGGGGACAGATTATATAGATTTGCTTGGTAATATCGACTCTATGAAACAATATAGATTCTCTTTAATACTTGATGATTTAAAGGCTGCTAAAGAAAGTGAGAATGATACTCATTAAAGATGTAGAACTCATTTCGAAAGAAATTGCTTTTAAAGAAGAATAGAACTTGAAATCAAACCCTATATAGGAGGAAAATGAAATGCTGAAAAAAATCCCTTACAAAATACTCGCTATATCAACGTTGTTAACTATTACAACTACTTATGTAGTCACACCAGTAGCAGCTTTTGCAAGTGAAATTGTACAAACTAACAATGGAAATATGTCTCTTTCAGCAAATGAAGAACAGATGAAAAAATCTTTGCAAGATGCTGTTTTATTTTTGAAATCTATGAATGAATATTCTTATTTGTTAATCAATAACCCTGATGTGAGTTTTGAAGGAATTACTATTAATGGCTATGAAGATTTACCTAGTAAAATTGTACAAGATCAAAAGAATGCAAGAGCACATGCAGTTACATGGAATACGCAAGTAAAAAAGCAGCTTTTAGATACATTGACAGGCATTATTGAATACGATAAAAAATTTAAAAATCATTATGAAACATTAGTAGAGGCGATCAATACTGGGAATGGAGATACTTTAAAAAAAGGGATTACAGATTTACGGGGGGAAATTCAACAAAATCAAAAATCTGCAAAAGCATTAATAGAAGAATTAACTAATTTAAATGAAAATATTGGACAAGATGTTAGAGCATTTGGAAGTAATAAAAATCTCTTGCAGTCTATTTTAAAAAGCCAAGGAGCTGCGGTTGAGGATGATCAAAAGCGACTAGAGGACCTTTTAGGGCAAGTAAACTATCAGAAAGACATAGAATCTAAGGGATTGGACATGGTGAAAATCCCCTTTCTGCCCACATTGATTGCTGGTGGTATAATGATAGGTGATGCAAGAGGTAAGTTAGGCTGGCTAGAGCCGGAATTAGCAAAATTACGTCAGAATGTAGATTATAAAATAACATTAAATCGTGTGGTTGGAGTTGCGTTTCATAATATTAGTGATATGCATAGTGCGATTGATAATGCTATTACTGCTCTTACTTATATGTCCACGCAATGGGATGATTTAGACTCTCAATATACTGGCGTACTGGGACATATTGATAAAGCTGATCAAAAAGCTGATCAAAATAGATATAAATTCTTAATCCCTAACTTGAATGCAGCGAAAGACAGTTGGAAAACATTAAGAACTGATGTTGTCACATTACAAGAAGGGATAAAAATTGCAGAGAAAAAAGAACAGGATTTTATAAATCAGCTTCGTCCATCAAACGTTTTCTACTTTTATAAAAAAATTCATAACGCATATACATTTGAAATAAAGACTGGAACAAATGCACCAAATGCGTCTTATAAAGTTATGAATTTAACTAAAAACACTGTTCATAATATGTGGAGTGGAGGACCAAATACAAATATGTGGGCTGACTGGCTTTCATTCAATCCAAAAGATGAATTTGCTGTGGTAGCAGTAGTAGATGGGAAAGAATATGTTGTATATAAAGACAAAATAGAAAATACAATGAACTAAACCCAAAAAGTTAGACAGAAAAATTATGCAGCAATTGGAGATGATACACTAAACTAGGCACTAAGTTAAGTGGAAACTTTGCTTCAGAGCGTTCTGTTGCAAAGTTTTTTAATAGATAAAAAGTTGGTATGATTGCAGATGGATTTTATGCAATCTTTAGTAATTGTTGTAATTCATTATACGTCAAAAAAACGAAGTTTGGTTGTTGCAAACTTCGTTTTCGTTTATATCTTTCTATTGTTTTAAAAATTCTCCCATTATTTCCATTATGTCCTCTGCATCGCTTACTTTATCTTTTGAAAAGCGCCATTGGTCTTTTCCGTATCGCTCCATCTCAACCTTTATTACTTTTTCTTTATCTGAAACTTTTGCTTCTGGCAATATGGATATAAGGTAATCAAACGATTGACTAAATAATTTTGACTGTTCGATTCCTGGATTTTCACTTAGTAATCTTTCATTTTCCTTATTTAATTTTGGCTGCAATTCACTTAATAATAAGGGTTTCACTTTTAATTCTACTTCAACTTTATCTTCCTCAGGTGAAGAACCTACTGATTTTACTTTAAATGTAACTTTTTCCTGTAGTACAGATTTCAACTTTTTATAATAACTTTCAAATTCTTGGTCACTAATTTCATTATATGTACTGGACGTTGCATCTTTTTTAAATTCCTTTAGTATATTCTCAGTAAATTGCTTGCCATCTTCGCCGGATAACTTATTAATCTTGTCTATATCTTTATCATAATAAATAGCATTTATATAGGCTTTTAGAGCTTCAGCTGGTTTATTTAAGTCTTTTGTATTTTTTTCTATTTCTTTCGTATCAATTTTGAAAGAAACTGTTTCTATTTTCTCGTCTCTTTTTTTTGTTTCCTCATTGGAATAAACAAGCTCATATGATGAGGCTTTATTCACTTCGTAGTATAGGGTCCCCGATACTTTTTTACCAGGTTCTAATTCTATTAAGCGTAATTTATCTGAATCGGCCTTATCATATTTCTTCATTTTTTCATCACCTTGATATAGTGTAAAGAGATAGGGTGATATCTCTAACATTTCATCCCCTTTATTTTTCACACTCACTTTGAATTTTAATACTTTATCTTTACTTATTCCTCCCGTTAACCCACTTAATGGTAATACGTATTCAACATTTTCTACTTCAATTTCCACATTCTTCGAAGACGACGATGCCTTTCCATTTTTTACAGCTGTGGAACTTTGTGAAGAACTACAACCAGTCACAATAGTTAATGTGAATATAAACAAAAAACAAAGCATAAAAAACTTTCTAAGTTTCAATTAAAACCCCTCCACTCCCTTATTCGAAAACATTTACTATTTTACCATAAATTCCTACTTGTTATTTCTAAAACCATATAACTTTAAATAAAAAAATCCATATAATATTCCCTTTCATTTTGGGAGACCAAGAGCATATACACCCATGCATAGAAGCAGGCGGAATGAAACGAAAACGCAAGTGCCACGGGCACCATTTCTTATCTTTGTTCGTCGTTTTTGAAGTTGTTTTTTTGTTAATCGATTAAAAATAACGCGCGCAAACAGTTGTTGCTTATCACCAATATAAGCGTGTTTTAATTCAAATGTTTCTCCTGGCTGTAGTTGTTTCAAAATCTGTTTCACATCGATTTGTATGTATTCCGATTGCTTCTTAATTGCACCATTTTTAAAGTATTCTGGGTTTGGATTTTTCATATATACATTCGTATTTAATTTTAAACAAGAAATATAGTATGTACCTCGTTGATCCATCGGATCTAAGTCTTCCAATGAAAAATAACCCAAATCACGAATACATAAATCTCCTGGTCGTAAGGTGTCTAAGCATTCCGTACCAAATGTTTTGTCATTATTTTTTCCTGGCCCGACTTGAAAGTTAAGAAATTCTCCACTGTGCAGATCATATTCTAATTGAATTTTGATTCTGGCTGTTTGGGCGCATCCCCCAGAGCCTGGCTATACATTCTCTAAAGCATTGGGCACTTGAAATACGGTGGCATCTAGAATACGAATTCGTTGGAAATAAGAGAAGAGATGGTTAGAAATTTGTGTTTGTTCACATACTTTTTGTTGTATCAGTAAATTAAAAATATGTTTTAAAAACAAAACTGCTTTAGCATTTAAACGTTTATTTAAGCCCTCAGGGCTGATTAAAGTACCAGTAGCTGCATGAAGCCTACTGCATAATCGGACTAAGGGATCACTTGCCACTCGCTGACTGATCTAAATACAAATAGTAGCTAAGTTTGATCCTGAAAACTTACGTTTTCGCTTTATAAATCCTATTTATCTTGCGAGTACTTCTAAAAATACAGGTGTAGCATATCGTTGTAATTCTTCCGCAAATGGCTGTAGTTCATCTTGAATTGAGAGATTTATAAAAAATATTATCCTTTCCTATTTAGCTTGTTTAGAAAGAATAACGTTCTTTTACACTTGAGGGTAGTTAGAATTCTTAAGTTGATGGGCATGTATGGTGACCCCTCTTACTTAATTAAACGGCTCACTCATTCGTGCAGCATCTACTATTCGCTTTTGTTCATCTTTTGTTAGAGCTACTGTGGGTGAAGTTGCGATGCCATCCATATCCCTAAAGCTACAAGCAAATGATATTTCTACCCATCCCTATAGAACGTAGCCCTTATTACGTGCATGACTTTATCGCCTTTCTTATACTTTCGTATTACCCTTGGTTTTGAACTGTTTTTCATTTACGTTTCTTAGTAGTTTTCCACTACTATAAATACGCTCTCTGTTTATTAACCTACATTATTTTTATATGATAGAGTGCATTCTACTAGATTTAGAATTCATACAAACTATGCAAATTTTCAAGGGATAGTGGAGAGAAATGCAGGTTATTATAATTGATCAACAAGCTCTTGGTTTAGTGATAGATACGTTGCCAATACCCTTAAATCAAACTAGATTCTTTAGATTCGCTATTTCAACTTGTAAAATTACAGCTGTGGATATAACTCCTTCTGCAACGTAGTTCATTTCTTTCAAGAGGTCACGTTGCAATTTTTCTAAACTTGCGAAATGAAAAACCAAATAACCTGCTCTATTTATTTTTTGATGGAAGGTTATTTGGTTTTTTATATTGGTATGAGTGAATTAAGGGTTTCTTAAGAATCTATTAAGAAATATGTGAGTTTTAGGAACTAGAATAAATTTATCCTACCAGTAAGAAGAGAGTTAATGATTTAAACGGAAGTTCATAGAGCATGTCAAAAAACTAATAAATAAGTATTTCAGGAGGTTTTTATGAAAAAGAAAATAATTATTGCAATTGGTGCTTTTGCTATATCACTGACTAATTTTGTAGGAAGTACTTATGCAGACTTGAAAACAGAAGTTTCTGTTACAGCTCCCTACAATACAAATCAAATAGTAGAATGGTTAGAAGCACATGCAAAGCCTTTAAAAACAACTAATCCAACTGCACCTCTTAATGATTTGAAACCACTTAAGAATATGGTAGGATCAGCTTCAATCGTAGGTTTAGGTGAAGCTACGCATGGAGCTCATGAAGTTTTTACAATGAAACACCGCATTGTTAATTATTTAGTATCTGAAAAGGGTTTTATCAACTTAGTATTAGAAGAGGGATGGGACAGGGCTTTGGAACTTGATCGATATGTTCTTACTGGTAAAGGAAACCCAAGCCAACATTTAACACCTGAATTTAACACGAAAGAAATATTAAATATGCTTAATTGGATAAAACAATATAATGCTAATCCAAAACATAAATCTAAAGTGCGTGTCATTGGGATGGATATACAATCAGTAAACGAAAATGTTTATAACAATATAATAGAATATGTAAAAAGAAACAATTCAGAGCTTGTGCCTAGTTTAGAAGAGAAGATAAGAGGCCTTATTCCTGTAACAAAGGATATGGATACCTTTGGCGGCCTTACGAAAGAAAAGAAAGAAAAGTTTAATTCAGATGCTAAACAAATCAGTGCTTTATTAGAACAAAATAAAAGTAATCTAAATGGAAAATCGAAAGAGTTCGCATGGATAAAACAAAATGCCCGTATTATTGAGCAATTTACTACAATGTTAGCGTCACCTCCTGATAAACCATCAGAACTTTTTTTGAAACATGATATCGCAATGTATGAAAATGCGAAGTGGACAGAAGAGCATTTAGGAAAAACCATTGTATGGGGACATAATGGACACGTTTCGAAAACAAATATGATTCCTTTTATATATCCTAAATTAGCTGGGCAGCATTTGGCAGAATATTATGGGAAACGGTATGTGTCTATTGGAACATCTGTTTATGAAGGACGATATAATGTATATAATAGCAACCGCGAATTTGGTCCATATGGAACATTAAAATCAGATGATCCAAACAGTTATAATTACATCTTTGGACAAGTCAAAAAAGATCAATTTTTTATTGATTTGCGTAAGGCAAACGGAGTGACAAAAACCTGGTTAAACGAACAACATCCAATTTTTCCTGGAATAACTACCGAAGGACCTGATATACCAAAAACTGTTGATATATCATTAGGTAAAGCATTTGATATACTTGTTCAAATCCAAAAAGTGAGTCCATCTCAACTACATCAATAAAAGCTCTTCTTGTCTCATATAAGCGTCTGGAGCTATTTAAACTACTTTTTGTTTACATTCATAATCTGCGTGAAAAGTTAATGGCTTTACATTACTTTTAAAATAAATACATTCTACATGCGGGAGTAACGAGCCTGATTTCATATGTGAAAGTAAGTATTTAATCTCTTCTCGAGTTTCAATCAGCATTTTAATATCCATATTCCTAGTCTGACATTTTATTAAAAACATAAAGGTAAATATTCATCGTTTGCATATAAAAACACTCCAATCACTAATAGCTATCGTACAAATCCCCTTATATATAATGTAAGGGGATTTATACTGCATAATGAAATATTTTCGTCTTCCGTCCGAACTTCCATAAGTTTTTTCCTCGGAAAGATAGGCTCATTAATTGGCGAAGCAGGCGTAAATATATCAAAAGAATATAAAACTTGAGTACCATTGGAAAGTCCTGCAGCATCTATAATATATTCTTTGTTCGCGCCATTTTAATTGCTTCTTCGCGATTGTTGACGCCGAGCTTCGAGTAAAGATTTGAGCAATAATTGCGTATCGTTCCCTCCGATAAAAACAGCTTAGAAGCAATTGTTTTGTAGCGAAGCCCGTACGACAGATGTTCCAAAATTTCCATCTCGCGTTTCGTAAGTCCATACGGGTAGTTTTCCTTACTTGAGCTGACCTTTTCCAGTTGCTCGCGTTGACGCTTCATTTCTTCGAAGATTCGCGTAGCGACAGATTGATTAATCCAGGTTCCTCCATTATAAATAAGTTTCAAAATTTCTATCATCTCACGTGGATGAATTGACTTTAGCACGTAGCCTTCCGCTCCATGCTCCAATGCAGTTGCCGCCTGTAAGGAATCCTCAAATGTTGTCATGAGCACAATCCTAATATTAGGCCATCTCTGTTTCATCTCAACTAAAGCCTCAAGTCCGTCCATTCCCGGCATGCGAATATCCATTAGTACGATATCAGGAGGGAACTGCTCACAATATTCTAATGCCTCGAGCCCGTCCTTTGCCTTACCAACGATGGTAAAATCAGCATGCTGATCCAAAACTTGCTCCAAACTGTCGGTAATAAGTGTCTGATCATCAACGATTAACAGGTGGATTCTATCATGTGCAGGATCTGTCTGCAACGGTATATTACATATGATAAATGTTCCTTGCTCAGCTTCAGAATAAACCGACAATGTGCCGTGATAGTATTCAAGCCGTTCCTTTATACCATTGAGTCCAAATCCAAATTGAATTTCTTTCATTCCGATGCCGTTATCCTCAATCTGTAACCGGATCTGTTGCCTATCAAAGTGCAGTTGAACGGCTATCGAGCTTGCCTTGCCGTGTCGAACCGCGTTTGTAAGTGACTCTTGAAGACAACGGTATAGGCAAAAGTTTATTTTTTGTATTACTAGAGTTTCATTGCCAATCACACGGAATGTAACCGTTGTACCTGTAGACCTCATAAATTCTTCGGTTAATTCTCTCAATGATCCACTTAACAAATGATTTAATGGATTATGAGAGAGCTGATGAAGATGTTTTCGGATATCATTCAGACTGTTTTGGGCAATACCGACGAGTGAATCAATTCTCTCAAACTGCGAATCTGGCACTGAGGTTCGCAGTGATTCGACACCCACAATGAGGGAGGTAAGAGTATGGCCGATTGTGTCATGCAGCTCATGTGACAGTCGGTTGCGTTCTTCTATTAGCGTAAGTTCCTCAATCCGCCTAATATGTTGCTCCAGTAGCAGCTTCTGCTCTTGTATAATTTGGGCTTGCTTATGATACTGAATTAATATATTAAATGCCATCCCAATGACAAAACCAAGGCTACAGCTAAAGATAGACTCATATGGGAGCTGATTAGCGATCCAACTGTTCAATGCTGGGAATACAATTCCACAGAAGATACCTGTCCATACATAGTTTTTATGAATGTTTGCTAAACCGATAATCATCACGAGTAAAACGAAAGACCAGAGCAATCCCGGTGCTACGTAAGCTAAATAAAGATAAAATAAGCCTGATGCCGTGACATCGACCGCAAGATACCAATCCTCTTTCTTATATCGGACGATTAATGGAGCAAGATAAACAACTATAGCAAGAGAAAGTACAATCCCAAATGACGCATTGATTAATGATGGATATATAAAATCAGCACTTATAATTACGAACAGCCAAAATGTTCGAACAGTTACAAATATCCAATCATACCAAAACCATTTTTTTATTATTGAGAACATAGATTATGCACACCTACTTGTATTATTTTGAGGTTAATTTACTAAGTATTCAGATTTATCATGTAACATAACTTTCAATACGTCAATAAAAAGAGGAAGGAAAGTCATAGAATAGCTGTTAAATCTGTCACATGATATAGGTGACAGATTATCATACGATTTATATGACATATTTACGCATGGTGTCATGAAATATTTAGTTGTTTTATCACTATGTTATTTAACAAATTTGAAGTTAAGGTGAGGGAGTGAAGCAACAGAAAATTTTAAAATAATAGGAGAGATGTGCTATGAAGTCATTCATCACAAAAAAAGGAACAACAATTGCTTTAACAGCGACTATACTGGCTGGAGCGCTAGTATTACCTACTAATGGAAATGTAAACGCAGTGTATAAAAAGACTCACACCCAACAGGCTGTTGATAAAGCAGCTAATACTGATAATATTCCAGGTGTTATTGTTTCCGTGAAAACTGGAGATGCAAACTGGTCATATGCTTCTGGTGAAGCAAACATTGAGAGAAATCATAAGGTGGATGCTGATTCTGCCTTCAGGATTGGAAGTACAACGAAGACGTTTGTCGCGACAGTTATATTACAGCTTGCTGGAGAGAAGAAGCTAAGTCTCGATGACACGGTAGAGAAATGGATGCCGGGGCTCTTAAAGGAGAACGGGTATGATGGAAACAAAATTACAATCCGACAATTATTAAATCATACGAGCGGAATTCCGGACTTCTTGACTCCAGAGCTTAAGAATAAATTACTTGAAAATCCAAGTGAAAATTATACACCTGAGCAGTTAATTGCTCGCGCTTTGGAATTAGAACCAGTAAAGGGTTGGGCATACTCGAGCACAAATACAGTTATTGTGGGGCGTATTATCCAGAAGGTTACTGGGGAGACATATGCCGAACAGATTAAGAAACGAATTATTGAGCCACTCGGACTTAAAGATACAGTCCTTCCTGGAAGCTCGATGGATATCCCGAAAAAAAACGCTCGAGGCTACTTAAATACGGGTGATAAATTAGTAGATATTACAGTGCTTAATCCATCATTTGCTAATGCAGGCGGTGAAATGATCTCGACAGGAGAAGACTTGACGACGTTTTTCCGCGCATTATTAGGTGGAAAGTTGTTGACACCAGAGATGAAAAAAGAAATGATGACTAGTACAGCTGATTCACCATTAGGAAAGTATGGGCTTGGCTTACATGCAACAAAATTGCCGGACGGTACCGAAGTATGGGGGCATGGTGGTGGCATTCCCGGATTTACTAACTTTGCAGGTGGAACGGAAGATGGTCAACATGTCATTTCAATAAACATCAATGTACTAGGAGCAGAAAAACATATTAATAATATTTTAGTGTCAGAATTTACAGGGAAAATTAAGAAAGGACTTATGGATAAAGAAAAGAAAAGGAACCATCGAGAAGAAGTCAAATACGTAATCGATCAGGTAGTAACTAATAAAAAAATCCCAAGTGTCATAGCAGGTGGATTAAAAGACGGCAAGCACTGGTCTTATGCTACAGGGATAGCGAGTTACGAGGTACCACGCGCAGTGGAACCGAACTTTTCATTTCGTATCGGAAGCATCACGAAGACGTTCACAGCTTCAGTTATACTACAGTTGGCTGAGGAGAAACAATTAAACCTTGATGATTCTGTTGAAAAATGGCTACCGGGGGTCGTAAAGGGTAATGGTTATGACGGTAACAAAATTACGATTCGTCAGTTACTAAATCATACAAGCGGGATAGCATCCTATACAGATTTGGATATACGAGATATTACCTTGCCTCAAAATCCATATCGTTACTATACAGCTGATGAACTGATCGGCTTGGGACTTGCTAAGCAGCCTGTATTTGCACCAGGAGAGGGTTGGGACTATTCAAATACCAATACGGTGCTAGCTGGTCAAATTATTCAAAAAGTAACGGGAGATACGTATGCAGAACAAATCAGAAAACGCTTCATCGAACCACTTGGGCTAAAAGAAACATTTGTAATGGAAGCAAATCCTCATATACCAGGGGAGCATGCTACAGGATATAATATGGACAGATCGGGTCATTTGTATGATTTGACAGAAATAAATCAATCATGGGCAAATGCAGCGGGAAATATGGTTTCATCTGTCAAAGATTTAACTACTTTCTTCAGTGCGCTGTTGGGCGGAAAGCTTCTAAATCAAGAGATGATGGACCAGATGCTCACAACAGTAGATTCACCTATTGGTAAAGTCGGGCTAGGAATTTATGAAGAAAAGACACCGGATGGGCAATCATATTGGGGGCATGCCGGCGGTACTTTCGGATTTGAATCTAGAGTTGGTGGCTCTCTAAGAGGGGAGCATATTTTAGTAACTTCCATAAACACAGTAGGTCCGGAAGTTATGGTGGGGCGGGATAAAATTTTCAATAAAGAATTTGGCCGTTAAGTTTAAAGTCGACATCGTGCCCTTTATTTAAGGGGGTGTCGGCTTTTTTGCTTCGATTTCCATTTTTTATGTGAGAGAGGAACACTTGCTTCCTGCATTCAGAATAAAAACACATTTAAATTGATAAGAAGCAGAGTACCATTACGAAGGCGTATTTATAATTCGATTAGGTGAAATCCACTAGAAGTAACGCAAGGGTTCGTTATTTTTCGGTCCACTTGTAATAAACTTTGCAATTTTTGATAAAACGATAACTTTAAGGTAGTTAGATTTGAGATTTTCAAGAACTTCATGAAGATACTAGGTTCTTATTAGGGATAGTCAAAACTCTTAAGTTGATGTATGTGTGGGAACTATATCAAAAAGAAGATTGTATGTTTAGACAAAAAATAGCCGGTTCCCTGTACCTTAAGAAACCGGTTATTTATTTTACTGCTTTTTTATGAGTTATTGTCCCATAATGGTTTTAAATAATCGAAATTTGTTTTTTGCTTTGGCTTAATACAGATGGAACACCCATCCTAAATGTTTGCCATAATTCGTGTTTGTATGAATGCCTACTTCTGTATAATAGGTAGGGCATAATAACCAAAAGCTAAATCGAGCAAGGCACTTGCTTCTTGGCGCAGTAACAGATCCTTCGGACGGAAAATAAAGGATCCATCAGCGTTGATCAAAGTATCAGGGTCTACGATTCCTTGAGAAGCAAGTGCTTGAATAGATTGGACTGCCCAGTCATCCGCAGCATCAAGTAATTTAACTTTCTTAGCTTGGTCAGGTTGAATCTGCTTTAAATTTTGAATCATGGTTGCTGCGATCTGTCGGGTAATCGGAGCTGTACGGTCATATCCAGGAATACCTATTATAAATTTCTCCTTGGCCTCATTGGATTCGTCTGGAAAAGCACTCCACCCATGTGCACGCAACAAGGAATCAGCAAATTCTCCTTGTGTCATAGTGCCCATTGGTTCGAATATATTGCCCGTTTTAGCATCCATGATGTTTAAAGTATGAAGATTATCGATATGGCTTCTATAGTTACTCTTTTGCGGGACATCCGCAAAGGATGGCTTGTTGTTAATTTTCTGGGCATCAGCCATAAAGTCTAGGCTCTTAGGAGAGTTGTAGTGAAAATATACGATTTCTCCAGCTGCATTTTTTTTGAAAGCAACCTTTTTTCCTTCCGAATCCTCAAATAACATCGGATGAATCATTTTGAGAACTTGTTTTCCGGCTATTCCCCCTTCCATGACCAAAGTCCCATTTTCATAGGTAAAGTGGGTGCGAATTGCAGCTAAACGTGTGTTTTGGTACAAACCTAAATATTTCTGGGCTCCCTTTTCCTCTAACGGGAGATATCTAGTTTTTTCCCCCTTTTTAGCGGGGAAATAGTGATCCATGAGAGCTTCATACATGTCTATACTCATCGTTGAATCATTATTGTAAGACATGAAGAATGCTGTTTTCTGCTCAGGCACTAAAATCATCATTGATTGATGTCCCGGCATACTTCCCCCTTTTATTACAACGTGTTGCCCATTAGCCAAGTCATTGAAAGGCGTTTCAAATCCAATTGTTGCAACTGGAATGGTCTTATCATCAAAAACTTGATAGGCATGCATCATATCCATGCTTTTTTTACTTACAATTTCTTTTCCCTTAAACTTTCCGTTCTGTAGCTGCATAATCATGTATTTTGACATGTCTTCTCCGGTAGATATAATACCTCCTTGTGGTGCATCCATTAGACCGTTTCCACTTGTTGGAATTGGATCGCCAGTGGGCCCATAATGTGTAGCCATTCTCTTGAGAAGATTAGGCGTAAAGCTCAAACTTGAAGATTTCATACCTAATGGTTTGAAAACGTTTTTTTCCATATATTGCGAAAAAGGTGTATTTGTAACATTTTCCACTGCAAACCCTGCGAGTGCAAATGCAACGTTGTCATACGTATAAGATTCTCCTGGCGGCCGTACCACCGTTGGCATTTGTTTAGAGAAAAATTCCTTCATCGGTATACTGTGATTAACGTATTCGGGTCCGGTTATCGTGGTGATATCAGGTAAATCTACTCCGCTGGTATAAGTAAGCATATTAAACAAGGTAAGGGGTTTTCCTGTTTTATTAGGTATTTTCAATCCACCGAGATATTGTTGTACATCCTGATCTAGTTTAAGATTTCCTTTATCAACTTGCTGCATCACAGCTAAGGCAGTAAAAGTTTTTGAGACTGAAGCAATTTGAAAGACTGTGTCCTTAGTGACGGGAATTTTCTTCTCTTTATCAGCATATCCATACCCTTTATTGACGACGACCTTTCCATCATGAACGACGACAAAACTGGAACCGTTTACATTGTACTTCTTCATTTTTTCCTCAAATAACGAATCAGCAAAAGATTCTACTTCTTTTTTATTATTGGGTGCTCTCGTCTTTTGGATATCGATTGTGGCTGCGGATGATTTTGATTTTCCAGCTTCTAATGATTGTTGGGAACAAGCAGAAATCATACTTGTAGAAGTGAGCAGAATTACAACTATCCCCAGTTTGTTAATTACTTTTTTCATTTTGGTACGCTCCTTTATTAGTTTGAAATTTTTTGTTGGCACAACGAGTTAGCGGCTCGTTAGTGTATGAACAGAGTGTAGCAAGCGGCGAGTCATAGTCGATAGTGAACTTTTGTCATATTTATAAAGAACAACAAAAATTTAGTGGGATACGGCTGTATTAATAGCTATGTCATAGAAACCGTGACATTTTGACACTACCGTATGTGACAGAAAAACACTTAGAATCAAAGAGCAGCTTTTAACGCATTAGCAATGAATGAGGAGGAGAGATTTTAATGACAAAAGCATCAGCTCAAAAGACTTTGCAAGATTTCTATTTCTTGTTATTTACCTTTGTATCCGGATTCTTTTACTTTTGTTTCTATCTGGTCAGCATTACATTTGCATTAGTAATGACGATTATCTTTTTAGGTATTCCCTTGTTGGTTTGGGTGCTACAAACAACTCACACGTTTGTTCAGTATGAACGCATTCAAACGAAGGTTTATACGGATATATCGATAGAGTTATTCGAATCAAGGAAAAAAAAGGAGGGAGATAAATGGATTAAAGCGAGAGATACAATCCTTAATAATAGCAACTGGAGGGCTATTTTTTGGCTCATGCAGAAATTTTTTATCGGAATAATGAGTCTTATATGTGCTATTTTACTGTATGTAACGCCGCTAGTATTTATCGTTACGCCCTTACTTTTTAGGTATTTTAATATATACTTATTGGGAATTGCTATGAATTCATGGACGAAAGCTTTTTTTGTCATGATTATTGGATGCATTCTCATCTGGATACGTATATGTATTGGAAACTGTTTAGTTCGAATAATTGGAATCTATACACGTACAATGTTTAAAGCTATAAGGGAGTGATAATTTGTTTAAGACTTTGAAAATATGGTTCTGGTTTGATTGGGCCTTACTTTGTATACGTTTTATTATTTGGCTATCATTGATATCAATGACTATCCAACAACAAGATCATTTGACAGTACCACTTTGGATCATAATTCTTTGGGAAGTAGTTTCATTTTCAGTACCTTGGATTTGTTTAATGTTCAGTTATCGCTATTATTTGTTTACTGAAATAATATTATTTGGCGGAGTGAGTTTCTATTTAACTTTATTATTTCCGTCAGCGTATCTTGCTTTTTTAATGCCAACTTTTATGATTGCGGCAAATAGCGCTCATAAATCTTACCGCTGGTCGGGTCCTATCACAATTATTTTGTTCCCGTTGCTCATTGCGATATTTTTCAAAGTAACAGATTTATGGGTAATCATCCTACAAATTGGTTTAGCCTTTGCTATGGGTTCTTTTTTTCGTTTACTGGTTATTAATTACCGTCAAAGTGAAACTATTCGGAACCAGAAACATGTATTGGAACAATACATATCCCAAGTCGAGCGAATAACATTACTTGAGGAACGTGATAGGCTCTCAAAAGACTTACACGATACGATGGGGTATTCCTATACCTCAATTATTATGGGGATGGAAACATTACGTACGGAATTAAATTCTAAAGAAGGGGAGCAACAGCTTGATTCATTATTACAATTAGCCCGTAACAGTATGGAAGAAGTAAGACTGTATTTGCATCAAATGGATTTATCACAAGAATCGCTTCCCTTAGCTGTCACATTACAACAATTGACAGAGGAATTTAAGAAACATGCAAAAGTAACTGTACGTACTCGAGTAATAGGGGAAGAGTATATGGTCTCCAAGCAATCAAAAATGACACTATATCGAGGCTTGCAGGAATCATTAACAAATTCTGTTCGCCATGGGCATTCTACAGAAATCCTTGTTTCACTTCACTTTGAACCACAACAGATACGATTGGATGTACAGGATAATGGCTGTGGGGTAGACGAGTGGACGGATGGTTTTGGATTAACTGCAATGAAAGAGCGTGTGAGTCAGTCACAAGGAAGAGTCGTTGTTTACTCCAAAAAAGGGGAAGGGACGTTAATTTCATGTGTATTACCGAAACAAGTACAACTGTCTAATGAACAAATTCGCTTGTGTATTGTAGATGATCATTCTTTTATTCGAGAAAGTCTTCATACAATTTTGGATGTACAGGAGGATTTACAAGTAGTGGGAATGGCTGAAGATGGAGAACGGGCTGTGGAATTGTGTGAAAGACTAAAACCAGATGTAGTATTAATGGATTTAGAGATGCCCAATCTGAATGGAATTCATGCGACTAAAATGATTAAGGAAAAATGGCCGCACATTCGTGTACTCATTCTGTCAACATTTCAGGATACAGAAAAGGCAAAGGAAATCATACGAAATGGTGCGGATGGATATTTATTGAAATCCATAGATTCGCGTGAACTAGCTGAATCAATTCGTCTAGTCTATCGAGGAGGCACGATGATTAATCATGACTTGTTCCATAGAATGTGGAAAGAAAATGAAGAAATAGGATCATTTGAATCAAAATCAGATGGAAAAGAGCATGGATTAACGAAACGAGAACTAGAGATTTTGGAACTATTATCACAAGGCAGCCGTTATAAAACAATAGCCTCGAAGCTTTACTTGTCAAACGGAACAGTAAGAAATTACGCCTCCAATCTCTATGAGAAGCTAGGAGTCAAAAATCGAGATGAAGCCGTGCAAAAAGCTAAAGATATAGGCTTACTTTTATAATTTACATCAGAAAAGACAATGATCACAAATAAATAAGTTCTTAAAAAAAATTATCAAGACCTAAATTTAGAAAAACTAAAGAACATAAGCTGTTTGACATATTTTACATGACTAATATGTCAAACAGCCTTTTTTTTTATGATTTGTTCTTTAACTAAAGTTCGTATGAGTGAAATAATATAATCTATGCTCTTCAACTTCGATACCACGCTACTGCTTTTCGTTCAATCTCCAATACTAGCTGTTTCTTTCCTTTAATGTTCATGTGCCGGATTCGCAATACTGGTTGTTCTCTTTAACTGATTAATCATAGTTGGGGATAGTTACATCGAATTTAGTTGCTAAAAAGGGAAATCATAAGAGTGTTTATTATATTTCTAAATTTTTGTATATTTTATAGTTACTGGACCTTCACGTAGTGAGTATATCCGTGCACAAATCATTTTAAGAGTATGCCAGGAAATCTTTGATTTATCAGGGGTAGCACCACATCGCTATCAAGATAATATTTTGAAGAATCCTCAAAACAAAGAAATGTACATTTCATCTGGAGATGTACATTTTCTCGTTTTGGGGGTAGTTAAGTCTCTTAAGTTGATTGGCATGGGGGGCCCTTTATATCCTAATCAAAAAATGTAGGCTCAAGCCTACCGATATTCATCTCCCCCTAAAATTGGTGTTTCACACCTTCACATTTTTGAGGAATCTATTGTCGGAAAACAATAAAATCTTATCAATTATTATAATTAGTAGAATTTTTATAGAAATAATCCTCCTAATCTATTAGAATAATATCGTATAATGTCAGATTATATCGTATAATGTCAGATTACGTTAAGGGGAGAGAGAGATTTATGTTGAAAAAAATCATTCCAGTTGCTTTGGTATTAAGTACAGTTACTTTTTCAAGTGTATTTGCTGCGCCTTCAGCTCAAGCAAGTACAGAACCAAACCGCTACATAGATGTACAAATGCTCGGTATTAACGATTTTCATGGGCAACTAGACACTGTAAAGAAAATTAACAATAAAGATGCAGGGGGAATCGAGTACTTAGGGGCTTATTTACGTGATCGTGAAAAACAAAACCCAAATACATTAAAGGTACATGCTGGCGATGTTGTTGGAGCAAGTCCTCCAGTTTCAGCATTATTACAAGACGAACCCACGATTGAATTTCTAAATGATTTGAAATTTGATGTTGGAACCATAGGAAATCATGAATTTGATGAAGGCATTGAAGAAATGCACCGCCTTATTTATGGTGGATACCATGAAAAAACAGGGAATTTTAAAGGAGCAAAATTCCCATATGTTGCCGCAAATTTCTATAATAAATCCACCGGTCGTCTATTTTTACCACCATTTACTATAAAAAAGGTACAAGGAGTTCCTGTTGGCTTTATCGGAGTCGTAACAACAGATGTTCCTAACCTTGTTATGCCTACTATGCTAAAGAATGTAGAAATTACAGATGAAGTTGAAGCCATTAACAAGTCCGTAAAGCAATTAAAAAAGCTAGGCGTTAAATCTATCGTTGTTCTTGCGCATAACGGAGGTACAACAAATGAGAACGGTATAACAAATGGTGATATCGCCCGATTAGCAAATGAGACTGATCCAGAAGTCGATGTTATTTTTGGAGGGCATAGCCACACCTATGTAAATGGAACTGTTAATAATAAACTTGTCGTACAAGCAAATTCTTATGGTATGGCTTTTGCTGATGTTGATGTAAAGATTGATCGTAAGACACAAGATATTGTTGAGAAAAAAGCAGAAATTGTTACAACCTACCATGAAGGCATGGAGCCTGATAAAAAAATAAAAAAGAAGATGGAGAAATATCAAGAAAAAATCGCACCTCTTGTCAATGAAGTTGTTGGTAAGTCTACCGCTCCACTAGATCGTAAACTAAATACGGCTGGTGAATCTACCCTCGGCAATTTAGTTGCTGATGCCCAGCGTGCAAGAATGCAATCCCAAATTGCTCTTATGAACCCTGGTGGTATTCGTAATGACTTAGATGCTGGTGATATTACATGGGGAGAGATATATGGCATTCAACCATTCGGAAATCAATTAATAAAAGTTAATTTAACGGGTCAAGACATTCGTGATATTTTAAATCAACAATGGCAAAAAGACATTACAAGAATGCTTCAAATTTCAGGGATCCAATACACTTGGGATGCGAATAAGCCAAATGGAGAAAAAGTCACAAGTATTCGCTTAACAAATGGAGAAGAAATTATTCCTTCTAAAACTTACAGCGTCGTTGCGAACGCATTTCTAGCTTCAGGTGGAGATGGATTTGTGTCCTTTAAAAACGGGAAAGATGCTGAAACAGGACCAACTGATTTTGAAGCATTAGTAGATTATATAAAACAAGCAAAAGAACCAATTCAGCTTATTATTGATGGAAGAATTCAAAAAATAAATTAGTTTTATATTAATCTCAAAACACTTAGATTACCTGTTTACTATACTTTTTAGAGTGCAGGTAATCTATTTTTTTGTTTATCTTTAAATGACAACGTAAAAATTATTGATTGGGTTGATTCTACCTGGGTAGTTATTCGTGCAGATGTATTTCGAACATATCTATTGTATTCTCATTCTTAAAAAGAAGGTGAAAATATGTTAGGTCAAGAGGTAGATATAATTTTATAACATTTCAAGATGCACAAGAAGAAATGCCAGGTAAATTCTATATTGTTGTAAAATAATTAATATGGCCTTATGTAAACATAAAAACCGTAGAAATAATTAATTTCTACGGTTTTTATTGTTCTGTTCCCATTCTAAATCTCTCGTATCTTATAGAAAAATCTAGGAAACAGTGCAAATAATATAACTAATGTTTTTTTATATAACTCTCTCTTTATCTTTGTATATGGAAATTATAGTGGATTTTTTATAAAGAAGAAATTGATTTTAGTAACATTAATATTACAAAACTGCAATGATTATTAGGTGTCACATCCACTCAAAAAATCCAGTCATAAAAAAAGAGGGAGAAGGCATCTTTTATTGAAGATTGTTTATAATAGCTTTTTAAACTGTTAGGGGGATCATAAAGTAGATTAGTAATCTCTTTGATAATTTTAATTTTCCTTATAGTATATGGCATGCTGTATTAAAAAAAATTTAATTTTGAAAGGAGAATCAATAAATATGAGCACGAAAAAAAGAATAGGGAATAAGTTAATACTTGTCAGTGCAATTTGTGCAATAGCTATTCCCTCGGTTTCATATGCGGAGGAGGTAATTTCACCTAAAAATTTCGCGAGTTCTTCAAATTTATATGAGGGACGGAATACGGATATATTGAAATCAAGCTTATATCCTGGTACATATAAAAATCCGTTCAATCACCAATTTATTTCGACATTAAAGGAAACGAACAAAAATATAAAAAAAATAGACAATACTGAAGATGAAAACCCTGTTATAGCTACTACCCTTTCATTTATCCGTTATATGGATACAGAAGATTATAAATCTGCAATTGATTTAACTTCTCGATCATTACAGAAAGTAATATCCGAAGAATGGCTGAAGAGCTATTGGAAGGGAATCCCTGCGCAATTACAAGCAGGTTCTTTTATGGGAATTGGAGAGGTAACACAAAAAGAAACAAATTCCGTTCATACAAATGTAGAGATTAAATTAGCTTTTGAACAATTTACTGTACCTTTACTAATTAAACTAGATCCATCTGGAAAAATAGATGATTTTCAACTTAGTATGTCGTTTAGTCCTGTTGCAGATCGTCCATCATATAGTAAGCCTGAATCATTTGTTGATAAAGAAGTAGTAGTTGGAAGTGGTGCGTTTCCATTACCAGGAACATTATCTGTTCCAAAGGGAAAGGGTCCTTTCCCAGCTGTTATTCTTGTGCAAGGATCTGGAGCAACCGATCAGGATGAAACGGCGTTTGCTTTAAAACCATTTCGCGATTTAGCTGAAGGTCTTGCCTCGAAAGGAATTGCTGTCCTTCGCTATAATAAACGAACTTATGAACATGGATTGAAAACACAATCCAGTCCCTTTTATACAGTTGATAAAGAGACAACAGATGATGCTCTTCTTGTGACTCAATTTCTTAAAAATGAACCTCTGATAGATAAGAATCAAATTTATATCCTTGGTCATAGTCAAGGTGGAATGATGCTTCCAAAAATGATTGAAAAAGACCAAAATCAAAATATTGCTGGGGCAATTGTAATGGGAGGACCAGCTCGTACGATCCAAGATGTTGTTTTAGATCAATTTGAGTATCTTTTTTCTATTGGAGCAATGAAAGCGGATGAATATAAATTTTACAAATCGCAATTTGAATTATTAAATGATCCCAATTTCTCTAGTCAGAATCCTCCAAAAGATTTTTATTTAGGATCAGCAGTATTTTGGGATTCTATCCGTAAAATTAAAGCAGCAGAAATGTCAAAAGAACAAAAGACACCGCTTCTTATTATTCAAGGAGAAAGAGACTATCAAGTTCAATCAAAAATCGAAATTCCTCTTTGGAAAGAACAATTAAAAGAACGAGATAATGTTGATTATCGACTATATCCAAAGTTAAATCACTTCTTTACAGAAGGAGATGGGGAATTAAGTAAACCAGATGAATATTATAGTCCTGCTAATATCCCTGAGTATGTTATAAATGATATTGCTGCTTGGGTGCAAGAAAAATCGAAATAAAATTAGTAACCATATTTTTTAATAGAAGTCACCATATATGCCTATTAACTTAAGGATAGAAATTAAATGAGTTTTTGTTCAAATAAACTTAATAAAGGGGTGTTCTTTATGTGTACTAGTTTGACACTGCAGACAAAAAGCGGTCAGCATCTTTTTGCAAGAACGATGGATTTTACATTAGATTTCAATCAAGAAGTAATAATAATTCCTCGAAGTTATCAATGGAACAATATAACTGGTGAAACTATCGAGACGAAACAAGCTGTTGTCGGGATGGGGATTAACCATCAAGGAAGGATCATCCTGGCGGACGGAGTAAATGAATCAGGTATGACATGTGCAACACTCTATTTTCCAGGATTCTCTACTTATAGTAATAGTATAGATGACAATAAAACGAATTTGGCTCCATTTGATTTTGTAGCGTGGAGTCTCACACAATTCAATTCTGTCGAAGAGTTAAAGAAATCTGTAGATAGTATTTCCTTTTTGGATGTACCATTACCTGTTGTAGGAGTTACTCCACCGCTCCATTGGATTTTAGCGGATAAATGGGGAGATTGTATTGTACTAGAGCCGTCAACTGAAGGATTAAAAATATATGATAATCCTCTTGGGGTAATGACCAATAGTCCGGAGTTTAACTGGCATTTACAAAATTTAAGACAATATATTGGTCTTAAATCGCAGCCATATGCGCCAACACAATGGGGGGATGTACCATTAAGTGCTTTTGGACAAGGTTCAGGTTCGATGGGACTCCCTGGGGATTTCACCCCACCATCAAGGTTTGTACGGGCAGCGTATGGCAAACAAAATATACAAGGTATAGATAACGAAGAAGAGGGAATATCGGCCATTTTTCATATCTTATCAAATTGTGAGGTTCCAAAAGGTGGGGTTATAACGGAAGAAGGTACATTAGATAATACCATTTATACAAGCGCAATGTGTATGGAGTCCGGTACATATTATTACCATACCTACGATTGTAGACAAATTATAGCTATTCACTTATTTCATGAGAATTTAGATACTGATGAAATTAAAACTTATCCGTTTCAGCGAAAACAAAAGATATTTTATGAAAACTAATTAGATTTGGAATAACATTTCAATATGAGAAAGATAACAGGTCAATATATTTCTAATCATTTTAAGTGAAAGGTATGTGATTGAGATGAATAATACATATAATGAAAAGACACATACTTCCATTAAACAATTATTTAACAAATTTTCACCACAAGCTCCTGGCTTTGTATATATTGCTAGTTTCGATGGCGGAGCAACTTATAAAGGTGCAGTTGGCCTAGCCTCTATAGAGGAAAACCTACCCATAACTACCAAAAACGTTTTTAATATTGCCTCAGTTTCTAAACAATTTACAGCGTTTTCTATATTACTCTTAGAACAAGAGAAGAAATTGAGTTTAGATGATTCAATTGTAAAGTTTGTCTCATCTATAGGAGTATATGCTGAACCTGTAACATTGAGACACCTAATTTATCATACAGGTGGACTAGTTGATTATATGAAATTGGCTAAAGCAGCAAATATTAAATATACGGATACATTAACTGTGGAAGAATCGCTAGAACACCTTAAAAATCATCAGATCGCAAGGTTCCCAGTTGGAACAAAATTTGAGTATAGCAATACAGGATATTTTTTATTATCACAAGCGATAGAGAAGGTAAGTGGCAAGTCTATACGTCAGTTTACAAAGGAACGTATTTTTGATCCTTTAAATATGAGAAACACAACAATTGTAGATTTCTACCCAGCTACTATATCAATTACTAGTGGATATTCGAAGAATGAACAAGGAACATATAAAATTTATGAAAGTCCTTGGGAACATACAGGGGATGGGGCAGTTCACGCAACAGTTGAAGATCTGGTAAAGTGGGGAGAGAATTTAACTACAGGTACCGTTGGTGGAAAAGACCTTGTTAAAAGAATGAGCGAAATAGGTCCGAAAATTTCTCCAACTGGAGAGACGATTATTGACAATGAAGATTATGCTTTTGGGCTAAGGATTGCAGAAGGTTTTAACTGTCGATACTTGGAACATTCAGGAAGCTGGGCAGGTTATCGTTCACACTTCATGCGGTTTCCAGAAGAATCTTTGTCTGTTGTGGTACTAAGTAACTATGATGAATTTGACTCTAAAAAATATGCAAATGAAATAGCAGAAATTGTTTTAGAATAGTAAAAAAATAGAGCGTAGAAGACAGTACTTGGATATGATTTACCCCACGTTGTTTTAATGGAAGGCAAGCATATATTAATGCCTGCCTTTTTTGGTATTAAAATTAATATTCATACAGTTAAAAACCTAATTAGAAATTATTTGAACATAGATTGCTCAATGGGGTTAAACTTTATAATTTATAAAAAATAGAATTACATATAGAAAATTATATATTATAATTATCAAACTTAATTTTATTGAAAATTGAAATATTAAGTAATATCCCTCTATTAAATTAATTATTAAAGAGCCTCCACTAAAACTAACAAATAGAAATGGTGTACCCTTAAGAGAAAATAGTCCTGTAATACCACATAAATTCACAGCAAATCTCATACTAATTGCTATAATACTTCCGAATGGATCTTCACATAGTTATGCAGTTTTTGAGGAGCGAAGAACTATTGGCAAAACTCCAGCCAATATAGTAAGTACCAATATTCCATAGTTCTTAAGAAATAACTAAAGTAGAATTCGAACTATGTATTTTTTACATAATAAAATCAAGATTGAAACGAATAATACACCTCATTTGAATACCAGAAAAAGTTCAGCAAAATAAAATTGCTAAACTTTTATACTTTATTCTTCCCTATTCTGCCTAAACTATCTTTAATAGTTGTTTCCCCAAGTTGAGTGTATAACAAAGCTGTATCTTGACTGGTATGCCCAAGTTGCTGCATGACTTGTAATGAGTCTTTTTCTTCCATATATAATTTATTTGCCAATGTGTGTCTTAATTTATGAGGAGACATTTTTTTGCCATAGGCCTTAGTATATTTTTCTACTATATCTTGGATAGCCCTAACCGAAAGAGGCTGTGCAGTATGTTTATACTTCGATAGAAACACATTTTGTAATTCTTTCCCTGGAGCGTATTTATTTACTCTAATTTCCATATACTTTTCAAGATCATTTAATGCAATTGGTGTAATCCATACAGAATCTTCTTTGTTTCCTTTTCGGATTACATCAATTAACCTTTCTTTTAAGTTTATATCTTCCATACGGAGATCGGCCAATTCACTTACACGAATACCACTACCAAGAAAAAGGGAAAGGATAGCTACATCACGATCTTTATCTCTTAGGAAATAGAACAACTGATGTTTTGTTAAAGATTTTTCATGTTCGTACTTAATGTAATTCAAAAACTCTTGATCGTCATCATTATGAAATATTTTAGATCTCATACGTTTTGCACGGGCATTTAATGTTTCCTTATCTTTATGTATTTCAATTTTAGCCATTACATTTCTATAAAAATAACATTCTCCATCATCATTCTCTGATAGGGAGGTAAGGTACTTAAATAAAGACTTTAAGGCTGAAATTTTTCTGTTAACAGAGGAATTCTGCATATTTTGTTGTAGTTTTAAAAACCTCATAAAGTTCTCAACATCTTTTTTCTTTAAATTCTCCAAATCAGAGAAGGATATGTCTTTAATGGGCTTAAATTCAATAATTTGTTCAGATAATAGCCAATTAAAGAAGACTCTAAAATCATATACATAATTCAGTAGAGTGGAGGGAGAGGCATCATGCAATTCTTTGTACTCCACAAATTCTTCTATGTAAAAGGGCATTTCATTTAAATTCTCGTATAATTTCTTACGATGTACTGATTTTTGACGTTGCTTGCTGTAATCCATAAAAATCACCTCATATATACTATAACAGAAAATATACACGAACACAAGTTCGCGTTAAATTCAATTTTTACACGAACTTATTTACATAATTAAATTATGTAATACTAAAATTCACTCGAAATTGAATGAGAAAGTGTAATTATTCTAATAAAAGTTATAGATAACCAAGTGATAAATTCATATTTGGCGATAAAATTATATATGTATATAAAATAAAACGATTTTCAAATATACATTCTAACAAAATGAATACATGAACACAGTTTAAAAGTCGTTATAAAATGTGAATTGGTTAATTTAATCAAGGTTAATCAGGAGGTAGTTAGATAACACAAGAAAAGCTCTTATAAATTAAAATGAAATTCACTATAAAAATTGTTTATGAGTAATTCAGCATTTGATTATTCTTATATAAAATATCAATTATATGGTGTATACCAATATACTAAGATTCATGCAATTGGGCTTGAAATCCCTAGATACTGTATTTGATTTTTATATAATCGTATTATTCTGCGTAAAATTGGTATTTCGTGCGAAGTTGTTAGGTGTTTGTTTTCCCCCTTTTTAAAATTTTTTTATGCTCATCCAACAAAATGCAGCATTCACCTTTCATCAGTATAAATATCTATTAGTTTCAGATACATTCACCTATACATTTTTATATTGATTACATGATTGCTTATAGAATTTACTCAGCATATAAATACACGTTATGAAAACTTTAATACAAAACAGTTAACTTTAATCTCTAAAAACTGAATAGGTTGTGATATCGAAAGAGAGTGTTTCCTTAAGTCCTTTTTACGTCAAAGGTATCCTTTATTCTATCTATAAAAAATGTTTTCTCATTGTTGTTCGATACTAGTATTCATATAATATATCACTTGAATGCTCAAATCATTTTTATTTTCAAAATGATTGTAACTTTCTACAAAGAAGCCCTCACATAGGTGTCAAAATAACTTAAACAAGTTAATGACACCTATGTGGGGACTTTTTAATTTCTTTACTAAATCCCTAATTCTTTTCACACCACTTGATAAAAGTATGCTTTACCAATGTATTAACTCATTCTAAAATTACGTATACTTACCCATACGTGTTAGACTTATTAACTGTGAATCTTTCAAGCGCTATTTTACAAATGTGTACAAATTGTTCTCTTATCTATATTGTACTAATTTTTTTTATAGTCGGCACTCATTACCTCTATGTTCTATTACAATTCAGTTTGATTCTTCATTTTTCTTTTTTCTGATTCATATATTCTTCTAAAGTTAGTTCTTCTTTATATATATTGTCAGCGATATCTCCTACATAACGAATATGCCAAGGCTCATAAGCATACCCTGTAATACTCTCCTTACCTTTTGGGTAACGAATGATAAACCCTGCACGATGTGCGTTATCTTTCAACCATTTTCCTTCCTTCGTATTCGCAAAGGCTAGCTCTAGTTCATTGTTTGCACTTTTAGAAGAAACATCCATCGTTAACCCTGTTTGATGTTCACTATGTCCAGGCTTTGCCGAGAAACGATCCGTATGCTCTTGTCCCTTCCCTTTAACATTGTTAGCATACAGATTTTTTTGATATTCATAAGAACGAAATCCTGAAACAGCGTTCAACTGGATTCTTTCTTTCTTTGCTAAATCAAATAACTTTTCTAGTGCGTCAGCTGCCTCTTTACGAAGGTGACTCTTTTCTACCGTTCCACTAAATGAGAATGGTACATTTGGTACAACTAAATCTTCTGGCTTATAGTCTTCAGGCAACCCATATTCCTTATTCACTACAGCCTGTACACTTGCAAAAGAACTTACTTTCTCTTTATTTATGGAGTTTTTGCTATTATCATAGTTTGTCTTTCCAGGTCCTTTACCAATAGATATGTTGCTGTTAAGTATAATGATACCTAGCATCACAATCATACAAGCGAAGATTCCTACTAATTTAAGTCTCATGATTCATTTCCTTCCTGCCACTCTAAATGTTTCTCGTTCATCATACTGCAACCATATCAAATTCATATTAACTTGATGTGAACTTTTGTTCTTAACATATTTTGTAACAGAAAGACAGCAAATCCTCCTATACGTTTGATAGGCATTAGATACTAACACGTAGAAACCAATTCTATTTCAACATATAGAATAATATTCTAAAAATTTGTATAATAAGATAAGAAGTGTAGCATTCTATTATAGAAAGGTCTTGGTACTATGCTAGGTATTCAGGTAAAAAAAACACAAGAAGAGTTAATAATTAAATGGCAATTGGTAAAGGTTACAATCCCTTTACGTGATGTAATCGAGGTTACTGAAGATGGTACCTATGCTGGCGTTGAAGATCCTAGTGCAATTCGTATTGGAGCAGCCTATGGGACAACAGACCGTATTTTAATCAAAACGGTAAAACAAAATTATGTACTGTTTACTACGAACAAAGTGTCGATTTTAAAAGCTATTCGTGCTTAAAAAAGGTCATATAAATTGAATCAAACAAAGGAGAGGAGTCATAGAATAGACTCCTCTCCTTTGTTTGATTGAAATTAATTTTATGCTCCATATTCATTACAGTATAGCTTTTACAACATAAGCTTCTGGTTTGTTTAATTGACGAATTGTAGAATAACTTATCCCAGGTCCTTTACGTAAGTTAACGTTGTATCCTTCAATATAAGCAACACCATCAGTAACAGCCGTTGGGAATTCTGCTGGTTTAGATGGTTTCTCAGGAACAGAAACTTCTATACTAGCATTAGAAAATGTTTATTCGACACTTCAAATACTATATATACTTATCAAATCTTTCTTTAACAATAAACAAGACGCCACCCAGATCACGGCAGCGCCTACGATAATTGCTATTGGTTTAATCGATTTATTTATCCTCTCGTCATTTATTTCTTTGCTTCCATACCCCATTCTCTTTACGATAAGTATTATTGCCATTCATGAAGTCAGCTGTATTGCCAGGAATTCTATATTTCTTATTCTTTTTCTTAGCCTTCTTCTTCAGCTTTTTCTCTTCTTGAACAGCTTGTAAATCCGCCTTCCATTGTTTTAACAAATCCTTTTCAAGTCGCATCGAATTTGTACCTCTTAGAGTAAATATATGAATTTAATTATTGGATTCTTCCTATTTATATAATTATTTAAAACAATTGTCTATTACATTCTCACATATACCAATTTATGTTTTTTCTTCTAAATAGACCAACAATATATTAAAATCTTCTATATGCCCAAGGAGGTTTATCATGCTCGAATTTCATAAAAAACTACCCATATTAGGATTCTTTTTGTTTTTATACGGTTTCATCAGTATCATCGTTTTATTACTATTCCTTAACGTGTAGTAACAATTCGTATAAATATATGTTTAATGTGTAATTTCTATATAACAAAGAAAAAAGCACCCATTATGGGTGCTTCTCACTTATTAATTATGTACTTCTGCTTTTTCATAACACTCTTTACATTTACCTTTAAATTCACTCGCATCATTATCACTAATTTGTTTGTTACAATCAGGACAATATTTTTGCGGATCTTTATCATAGTCATTAATAATTAATTTTTTTAAGTACCCCATTTTATTCCATCCATCACCTTTACCTCATTATAACAAAAAGAAACCGCTACAATTGAGTAACGGCTCTTTTACAAGCTTATAAAAATATTAAAGGGGATGTGAGAAAAGAGAGAAAACAAATGGCAAAGTTCCTCTAATTCCAAGGCCAAGACTACTCTCAACCTTCTCCAAACCACCGTATCAACTAGTATGGCTACACGCCCTGTGTTCGGTGACTGGGAGAAGACTAAGAATCTTCTCGTTTATACTCCGTAGAGTCGGCTCAATACCTCGGCTACTTATTGTCATTTTCACCTTAGCAACCGCTATGACATTAACCATACTTCGTCCAAGTAACGCAATTTTTCGATTTGTTTTTTGTGCTGCATTCACGACTTGTTGAACGCGACTAATATTTGAAGCAAAGGTAGAAAGAATAACTTTGCGTTCGGCTTTCATGAAAGCTGCTTCCACATGTTCACCTACTATTTGTTCCGATGGGGTCAAACCAGGACGCTCTGCATTGGTACTCTCAGATAATAGAAGCAAGACCCCTTCTTTGCCGATTGCAGCCATTTTATGAATATCCGAATTCTCATTATTCGCAGGGGTTAAATCGAACTTGAAGTCCCCTGTATGTACAATATTCCCCTCTGGTGTGTGAAAGACTATTCCCAAGCAATCAGGAATGCTATGGGTCACTTTGAAAAAACTTACCCTTATTTCTCCAATTGTCAAGTTTGAGTTTGAGTTGATTTCAATAAGTTCACTTTCTCTTAGGAGTTTATGTTCTTTTAATTTGATTTCAATTAATCCTAGTGTGAAGCGTGTGGCATAAACGGGTACATTCAATTTTTTTAAGAAGAACGGGATCCCCCCGATATGATCTTCATGTCCATGTGTGACAATTAAAGCCCTGACTTTATCTTTATTTTCTACTAAATAAGCTATATCAGGGATAATCAAATCAATTCCTAATAAACTTTCATCTGGAAACTTATTGCCACAGTCGATAATCACAATATCGTTTGAATATTCAATTGCATACATATTTTTTCCGATTTCATTCAAGCCGCCTAAGGCGAAGATAGATATTGCATTCTCTATTGTACTCAAATTTATAACCTCCCATTTTAAATATAATCTTAGTATGCCCTTTAGGTTTCCCTTTATCAGTAGGTTGAATGCTCGAGATTCCTAGAAAAAGGGAACTTTAGACTTGTTTTTACCTAAATATACTGACTACAACATTGATGTCTTCGTTTCACACATTGTTATCGAGGTCTTTCCTCCCATGGAGACAGCTACTATTGAAATCACTCATGGTTTTCGATTCTTAATAAAGATGCAATTCTTTTTTAAGAAATGCGCCCGATAATGGAAGATCGTTATGCAGAAGTCATGCGGCACTTACATTGTAGAATAGCCCTCTAAAACAGAAGAAGCTCTCCTCATACTAATTGCATAGCTTAGGGTGAGAACAAATTCTTCTAAATCATATCTACGTGCATTGGAAAAACCGTTGTCTTCACCTTTAACACTGAATCCACATCTCATCAGAACCTTAAGGAATACTTCAAATTATTAGCTTGATGGACATGTATGGTGACCCCTGATACCACGTTAATAAAAACTGATAAGCCGTAATTCCGTGCTGCCATACATTTAGCGGGAACGTGTTACGGCGTGGCTAGCTGTTGGTCGTGCAGGGGGTACAGAGTACACGCCTACAAAAACAGCACCCCTCATTGGAATCCTGTTCTTCTGGTGAGGGAGGGCGAGAACTTGCCCAGGGACGATTCTCTAAAAGGTTCGGGTGGTTATCGTTAGCATTACGGTGCTAGGGAGTACATTCAGTTTGTCGTGTAGGGACGATATTACAAGGACAAGCCATAGAAAAAGGATGTATGCGGTGAAGATCGCTGAGTGAACAGGGTCTATACATACGGATACCTTATAAGTGACCGCATGGCGAAAACAAAGACGCTTATCCATCTATTTTGACTGATTACTTTTTTGTAGTCTTTCAAAGTAGGGGATAAATCTGCCTTCCAGCCGTGTTCCATAATCGTTCCCACATGATAAAAACCCTCAAAACCTTCAGTCAAGGCTAATTACGAAGAAAAGCTAAAAAATATGAGATTGTATAACATCTGGGAGAATTACCTACTAAGATAGAGGAATAAATAAGGGGATTACTACTTACTTGGTTAGAGGATAAAGGGACGACGATTAGAATAAGTTTTATGGATATTTTTAGTTATTTATTATACTTTTTATTTAATAACCTGATATTATTATTCTTATATACGAGAAAGGGGATATTTTTTATGTCGACTTCATCTAAGGATCTAGAGAAAGAATTAGAAAGTTCAGGTAAACATTATTCGGATAATAAGTTTTGGGATAAAGTAAAGAAATACGCTAAGAAGGCTGGAACTCAAGCTATATATACAGTTTTATTATTGTATTATGTTCTTCAAAAAGATACCGTTCCAATGAAAACTAAAGGAATCATTATTGGAGCTTTAGGTTATTTCATTTTACCTTTTGATTTAATACCAGATTTTACACCAATTGTTGGTTATGCAGATGATTTAGGAGCTTTAGGTATAGCTTTAATGCAAGTAATGATGTATATAGATCAAGATGTAAAAAAACAAGCAAAAGATAAACTAGTGGATCTATTTGGTGAAGATGTTGATACTTCTGAAGTAGATTCTAAGATTAATTAATGTTACCTCCTATTTAGGGGGTTTTTATTTTGGTGGAGGATATTTAGAATATGCTTTATTGTCGGATTTGGTTTTATCAATAAACTATAGTACGTGAAATTAACTGCTTTTTTGTCCACACAACTTGTCCATTTTATTAATAGTTTATATTAGTATTTACTATTTTATTAAAGGAGTTGTTTTATGTTTGGCTTCTTATAATGTGTTTGTTTATGGTATTTTCACTAATGGTTCTACTTCTGGTGGAACCGCTACTCAACGTCGCGCAAGATTAAATGCGGATATTGCTAAATGTAATCAGACGTGGCAGACTGGAGGGACAAGTTGTATAAATTTTGTTTCAGGTGGAACATATTCTACTCAGAAAATAATAAATGCTAGTGTTTTAACAACTAATCAAGCAATGAAAAATGGGGGTCCAGTTGATACGTTAATTAGTCAAGTTAAAGGTCTTACTAATAATGCTATTGGAATTTATGTTGTTTATTTAAGTGGAGACTATTTTGCTGGTGGAAGCGGTAGGACTTTTGGGACTGGTTCTGGAAGATTTGCAGACTTTAGAAATGCAAATGATTATAAGATATTTGGTTATGTAGCACTTACTAATCAAGCAGCTGGGAGTTATGCTTTAGCTCATGAAAATGGTCATGTTTTATTTACTAGCTATGATTCTGCCCAGAATGCTTTTCTTACTATTGATCCATCAGGACCTTATATTAATCCCCAGACGAATGCTAGAGATATAGCTCATAATAATAATGTAAATAATATTATGTATCCGACTGTACCGAGGAATAATCCGGTTATTACTTCTTTACAGTGTCAAAAGGCTAGACAAAGCAAAGTAGTATTAGTGCAAAATTAAAACTATTTATTATGAAGAAAGGGTGTAATTAAAATAAAAGATAAAACTTCATCACCATACTATCCTTTAAAAGATAATGAAAATAGTAAAGTGGTAAATGATGGTTCTAATCTTATTGAGGAAGATGTAGTTCCGGATGAAGCTGAAACTACTATTGAGCCATTTGAATCGAATTTTTTTGATAGTCAATAAAAATGATGGGAGGTTTTACTAAAATATAAAAAAGAAAAGGCACCAGAATAGGTGCCTTCCTCCGACTTGAACCATCTTAATTTTAAAAATATGTATTGGATGCCGAGCCGATCAAGTTAAGCTATCATAATACTCCAAAAGGAAATACCGTATTAAAGAGTAAAAACATTCTACTTCCTAGTGGAGTGGAATTCAGTTTTATTTCTATAACTCTCCATGTTTCCACTCTTTATTATGAATATCTAATCCTTCTTGACCAAAGAAATGGAGAATAAATTCTTTTTCATCACTATCAGTTTTTTTAGCTAGTTTAGATCCCTCCATACTTTTCTTTTTTCCAGAACGTAAATAATGAATTTCTTCAAAGTCTTCAACTGCAGATTCGAAATCTCCATCGTACCATTTGTTCAGAAGAGATTCATAGCTTTGTCTTTCATCATCATTAATAACATTTAAGTTGTTTTTTAGGTATTGAATGTTTGCTTTGGTCATTTGAAATCGACCTACATCACGGGTACCAGGAACATGAAGATTATTTCCATTGAATGTGAGTTTTTGGAGAGACATATGTATCAACATGTCATTTATAGTTTGCTCGTTTTGGATTTCTCCAATCGACTGTGCCGCTTTAGATAAATCATCTTCACTTACTACATAATTATCTTTTTGTTGCTTTTGAATGGTTTGAACTTTCGGTTTTTCCTGAACCTTTTCTTCTTGTTTAGGTTTTGATTCAGTTGTAGTCTTCTCGTTTGAGCTACAAGCAACCATTCCCATAAGTAACGCGCTGCATGCTAATGCTGTAAGTAATTTTCGTTTCATGTTGAGTGCCTCCAGTATGTACTAGTTATTTCAGCAAAAATGTAAGATTTCTCAACTTATAGTAGCAAACTAGTTATCTGTATATTGTCGTATTTTGTCGGAAGATAATAAAAAAGACACCCTAAGGTGCCTTCCTGCGACTTGAATCATCTTAATTTTAATAATATGTATTGGACTCCTATCCAAATATTATTTTACCATGTTAAGTGATATTTGGGATACCACCAGCATTTCGAAAAACTCTCAAGCTTTTTTGGAGTTTAAACAAATAAAAAAGAGAGTCAATGGGTCCTTTTGTCATAATTGCTTTCAAACTGCATTTATTTAGTATGATAAGTATTTTTGGAGGTGACCTATGTCAGAAGAAAAAGATTTACATGGTGCGGCAATAGACCCAAGCTTAATTGGTCCGACACTCCCACCTATTCCACCATTTACTTTGCCTACAGGACCTACTGGTCCGACTGGGATTACAGGAGTCACCGGATCGACTGGAGCAACAGGTCCTACTGGCCCAACGGGTCCAACAGGAGCAACCGGGGTAACAGGTCCGACTGGAGCAACAGGAGTAACAGGCCCAACAGGTCCAACAGGAGCAACTGAAGGCTGTCTTTGTGATTGCTGTGTTTTCCCAATGCAGAATGTTTTACAACAACTTATTGGGCAGAATGTGATTCTTGCAACTATTGCAGATGCACCAAACGTAGCCCCTCGTTTCTTTTTATTCAATATTATTTCCGTGAATGATTTTTTAGTTACGGTCACAGATCCAGTTAGTACCACAACCTTCGTGGTCAATATTTCTGATGTAATAGGGGTAGGATTTTCACTAACAGTACCACCGCTAACATTACTGCCACCTGCCGATTTAGGATGCGAATGTGATTGTCGTGAACGACCAATTAGAGAATTACTGGATACGTATATCGGATCCATAGTGAATCTTTTAGTAAGTAATGGTTCTATGGCAACGGGTTTTAATGTGGAACAAACAGCTCTTGGCATAGTGATAGGTACTTTGCCAATACCTTTAAATCCAACTACACTCTTTAGATTTGCTATTTCAACTTGTCAAATTACAGCTGTGGATATAACTCCTACTGCGACGTAGTTCATTTCTTTCAAGAGGTCAGGCAGTCTTTGTAGAATTTACTTCAAACCAAAATGGAAAGCTTACTTAAGGATCTTATATATATATTGTTGTAACGATACTATCTTAATAGATTAATTAAAAACAAGAAGAGAGTCAATCGGCACTCTTCTTGTTTTTGGTAAAGATTCACTTCTTTGTTTTGGAAAAGATTTCTTTTATGATGAAATCAAATCATAGTATCTCTTTGTTGTTTAGCAGCATTTTGACATACAACGCTGGTTGTTTAGCGAATTATCGCCTTTGTTGACGACCATTTTTATATAAGAAAAATCCATCAATCAAGAACTAGATGGGATTAATTTTCATACCAAGTTCCATTTACTTTCACTCGAACACGTTCTTGTTTCTTACATGACGTTAGTTTGTTATAGCTAAAATTACAAACTATATTGTAGATGCTGTCATAGTTCCAAAAATACGCAGGGTGATTTTTTTTATAGTCTTTCCATTCGTTACTATATGTACCTTGGTTTTTTAAATCACCTTCTCCACCGAACGCGGCTGCAACTTCTTCGTAGGACATACCCTGACGTAAGTTGTTGAAAGCATCAATCATACGTTTCTGCTTAGCTTCTGCATTACGATTCTGTTCTTCTAACTCTTCTAATCTTTTTTCTTCTTTGGCTAGCTTTTTGGTTTGTTCCTTTTCACGTTCTATCAGTTCTTTTTCATAGTCAGCATGGACCTGTGCACGTTCCTTTTCGTATTTGTAATCCAAATATTTATCCCATCCCCAAACCCCAAAAACGACCAAAACTAAACCACATATTATAACAACCGGCCTCTTTTTCAAATATCTATCCCCTTCAGGTAATTTTTTATATACATTTAAACATCTGATAAACTAGAACTCTTATTCACGTTCAAAAAGACATGGTTATCATCAATTAACAATTCCTTTTTTCTTTGATGGTTGTGTAAGTACTACTTAAAATAATATAAGATTTTCGGCATCATCATAACAAATCTAGTGATAACTATTTTGTCATATTTTGTCGAAAGACAAAAAAGACACCCTAAGGTGTCTTCCTCCGATTTGAACCACTTTACTTTTAACACTAAAGAATCTGCGTTAGTTCTGAATTCAAGACTCGTTGTGCAGTAATAATAACATTACCAGGTGCTATTCCGTAGACACTGTATAAACCACCGGTTTGATTAGGAACAATTTCAACTTCGTATTGAAGAGCTTGTCCCAAAGTAGAGTGAACTAAACTTAGATTTACAAAACCAGAAGCATTAGCAACCACATTAAAGTTTACCTGTTCGATTAATGTTCTTGTACCGTCAAGTCTAAAAGATCTAACTACCCCAGTAAGTGGACCTGCAGTACGATTGAGAATTTTAACCCTCGCTCTAGTTGCATTACTAGGTTGATTTCCTACGTTTTCAATCGGACCAGTAGAGAAAGGCATTTTAAATTCACCTCCCACTAAATTAAAAGATTAATAACCTATAGATTATAGTTTCATAGTATTCAATACTTTATTAAAATGATCTAAATCAATTAACCAATTTGTTTTAAAAATAAAAATGAAGTTTACATAACCTTATGCTTTTTAATGATGAATGAGCAGGTTCTTTAAGAAATAAAAAAAGACACCCTAAGGTGCCTTCCTCCGACTTGATAACCACATTTTATGTATTGGAGTATCATGTTAGCTTTGCATGAATATGATGTATATTTTCACTATTTATTAGATAATCCTGGATAAACATACAGGAACAACAGCTCACTTTACATTATATATAATGAATATGTTAAGTAAGGGAGTCTGATTGTTTATGCCATCAAAAAATAAATTTAATCCTTGTGATATTTCTTGCGCGTTTCCTGTTCCAGGAACACAAGGGCCAACAGGACCTACGGGAGAACAGGGAGTTCCAGGAACACAAGGGCCAACAGGACCTACGGGAGAACAGGGAGTTCCAGGAACACAAGGATCAACAGGACCTACGGGAGAACAGGGAGTTCCAGGAACACAAGGATCAACAGGACCTACGGGAGAACAGGGGGTTCCTGGAATACAGGGATCAACAGGACCTACAGGACCGGTACCACAATCGGCGTTTAGGGCTGTTAATGGCAGTCCACAAACCATTGGTACAAATTTCACTTTAGTTGGATTTGATACTGAGGAATTTGATTTAAATAATGAATATATTCCAGGGAATGTATCATTATTTATTCCAAAACAAGATGGAGTATATTTAATTGAGGCAAGTATAGGAGTTACAGTTGAAACAACTGAACCAACCTTTACAATAGCAATAGTTATTTTTCTTAACAGTAGTCCTATTCAAGTAAAAAATAACTTTATAAATAGTAATGCCATAAATATTGTGGCTGTTTCTTCTATTCTTCAATTACAAGCTGGAGATACAGTGCAGATATTTGCTGCAAGTGGTGAAATAGGTACAATCTCGGAAGAAATTAGTGTTACAAACTTTGCAGCTGCAAGATTTCCGTCTCCAGATGGTAGTCCTTTATTTAGTCCTTTTTTTCGGAAACCAATATCAATATCTGATTTATCTCAGAAAATACTTGGAATCTAAATTTTATATTTGGGATAGCAGTATATTTTGTACTCGGACAAATTTTTAGGTGGATTTTAAAAAATAAGAGTGGGAATAACCTATCCTTAAATCAGACCGGATGGTTCAGTTCGAACTGATTCACTATATAGATTATAATGATAATAATTTTCTGTTTTTTTGAGTGCTCCATTACTGGAGTTTTTTTATTTTGCTTGTCTTTTCAGGAGTCTCCAGTATATTGGGGATTTACCACGCTAAGGGATAATCGATTTTTTAATGCATAAAGAAAAGACACCCTAAGGTGCCTTTCTCCGACTTGAACCACTTTAATTTTAATAATATGTATTTAGTCAGAGTTTATCTGGTTGTTATATACTATTTTATGTATTTATTTTGATTTAGTAGTGAGGAGGAAGTTATTTTTGAAACTTTTATTTGGAATAGGAGTTTTTGTTATTGCTGCTCTTTTACTCCTTTTATTTCCTGCTAGTAGATTCCTTAGAGAGACTAGAAATGATTTTGGGTTAGTTTTATTAAAATGGTTGTTTTATACTGTATTTATTATTGGAGGTACAGTAGCTGCAATAACTTTTATCGATTCTCATAAATTTGATAATCAAGATGAAAATATTGAACTAGATCAAGAAAAGGAACAAAAGGAGATGCAAAAACATACTGATGAAATGTATGATGATGTGAAATATGATGAGTAGTATAGAGACAATAAAAAGACGCTTATACAGGCGTCTTTTTATATTATTATGATTAAAATCTATATTTTATTTAAAAGCATCCATTTGAACTTTTTCATAGATATATCCAGCTTCTTTAGCTGTAATCCCGAAATGTTTAGCAGCGATTTCAGCAACTTGCGGATCATGCATTTCAGGGATGTAGTTTTCATCATTATTTGTAAGGATGTTATATTGCTCTTTCATGAATGTGAATATTGATTTGTAATTAATCCCGTTACTAGAATACTGTTCCTTATTATGTGGTGTGTAATTAGATGTATTATTGGAGTTACCTGTATAAGTATTATTAGTTGCTTTTTCTTTTTGTTCTTTTCTATCAGCATCTACTATATAATCATTTTTTGTATATGTTTCAAAATCGTTAATAAGAAGCCCTCTATACATAATATTCATAACATATGTATCTTGATTGTCTAATACTTGGATGTCTGTGTATCTGCAGTTGTTATTACCTCCACAAGAAACCTGATTATAAGATCCTATAATTTTGTCGAACGCGTCGTTCATAGCTGCGTATGTTTCCATTTTAGATAAGTCAGAGAATTTTTCGTTCGCTTTTATTTGAACACTCACAGGCGTGTCATCATCTTCCTTTTCGCCAGCTTTATAAGTAACTGTTTCAATGTATGGTCCTAACTGACTATCTTCTAATTTATCTTTAGTAGCCGTCTCCACTACTTTCATATCAGCTGAACAACCTGTGAACATAAGACATGAAGCAGCCAATAATATTCCCATAAATCCCTTCTTCATGACTATCACCTCTATTTTTATTTATGTCTTAGAACAAAATAAAAGCACCCTTTCGAGTGCATTATTATTAATTTACTTGATTACACCACCAGAAACCCCAGACATTGCCATAATATCAATTATTTTATCTGATACGGTGGCTTCTTCTCCGCCTCCATAGTAGGCGTTTAATGCATCAATAAACCAATATGCGTCGGCTGTTACTGATCTACCTGCAGATTTCATTGATTCAATAACTGTTTGAACATATATAAATTTATCATCAAATGATAATTCAACCCAATCTCTACCAGTGGCGCTTTTAATCTTTTCTACTTCTTCATTAGCTGATGAGGAAGTGTCAGTTGAAGGTGGTGTAGTACTGGTTTCAGTTTTGACGGGTTTAACAGGTATTCCATCTTTAGCACTTGCATCGTAAATAATATTACTTTCAATATAACCTTTATCTTTATCATCTAAGTGCAGCTGATCTCCAACTGAGGTATAATAATTATAAGATGCGTAATATTCGTGTTTCTCTGTTTTCAATACAATGCTAAACACTTCGCATGCAACGCCTTGTCCACAATATAAATTTCCCGCACCATCTTTACCTTGCGGTTTTCCGCCTTGTTTTTCAATGATTTTACCTATGGATACTAAGTATTCATATTGTTCTTTAGGTTGTAAGTTATCAAATGAATCGTTAAGGGAAGCCACGATGTCATAAGAATAATATGGATTTTCAGCATTTGGGTCTGTATTTTCTAGTTCTTTATATGTAACGGATTTCAGATGTTTTTTAATCTCTTTATCCTTTGATATTCCGGAGACAATACCATCTAAATTCTCAGTGGTATACTCTGGTCCACCACAACCTGATAAAACTAACATTGCCGTGATAATAGTTAAAATGATTCTTTTCATAGTTGTCCTCAATTCTTGTTGTTTTTCCTGGATGCAATCTACAAAATAAAAGCACTCTTACGAGTGCTCGTTTTATGCAGATACAGCAGCTTTATCCTTACGGAAGATTCCCATTAATCCGCCAATCAATAATAATACTCCTGGTAATAAGAAGAAGATAGAAATACAAACAAATCCACCAATAGCAGCGATAGTCATCATGATACCGCCAACTTTTGCTTTATTTCTTACCATAACAGAACCAACGATTCCTAAGATTGATAGGCCTACAGCACCCCACCCTAATCCAATAATCGTATTTGCACCTTCTGCTTCGAAAGCAGCTCCCATACCGCCGATTAATAATGCAATAAATGCACAAATAATACCGAAAATACCACCAATAAGTCCTAATACAAATTCAGCTGTTCTTTTCATTTTAATTTCTCCTTATTTAGCCACGTCAAATTCGAATTTGACAGATTTTTCATCGAATGTAAATGTTGGTTTGAATGTACCAACGAATTTATCACCTTCTGGAACGTCAAATGTCATTTTGTTAGTGATTTGATTACCTGGTGCAATATTTTCGTTTACGAATGTATCTCCTCCGCCAAAGTACTCTTTGAATTGATTGCCGTTAACATCAGCAATTTTTAATTCAGAAGTTCCGAAATATATATCTTTCTTGCCGTTGTTTTTAGCATTAAATGCGATTTCTAAAACTTTTCCTTTTTCAGCTTTGATGTATTCGTTAGGTTCAACGAATTTAGCTGAACTGAAAGTTAGTTGTAGACCATTAACTTCTACTGTATCCCCGATTTTATAAACCTTGTTTTCAGTAGATGCTTTTTTGTCCTTTTTTTCCTCTTGTTTAGGAGCATTGTCTTTACTTACTTCTTTAACTTCTGTTTCACCACATGCAGCTAAACTAAAAGCAAGTGCTCCTGCTAAAGCAATTGTACCCATTTTTTTATACATTTTCTTTCCTCCAGTTATGTAAAATGTAAGATTTCCGAGATTATCATAACAGAAATGGTTACAACTATATTGTCATATTTTGTCGAAAGCAAATAAAAAAAATTACCTATTATGAAGATGGTCATTTGCTTACTAGCTATATGACCGTTGTTGATATTGATCCACTGAATAAATCTATAATTTGTACGGATGCATTTTTCAATCAGATGACATTGAAGTTCATAGATATTATTGATGTAAAATAACCTAGGGTCCACATAATGGATTCTTTTTTTTGAAACTCTATATCATTTTTAATAAAAGTTTAAAGTCCAGTAAATCTACTTTATTTTTGCAATTATCAATGGTAATATATAAATATAAAAATATATAGAGGTGTTTTTAGTGAAAAAAGCAAGTCTGTTACTAACTACTTTTGCAATGATTCTGTCATTTTTTATTCCTAATCTTGCAAGTGCTAAATCATTCCCAGATGTACAAACTACTCATTGGGCGTACAAAGAAATTAACTATTTAACTGAAAGAGGAATTATTAATGGTACTCCAGAGGGGTATTTCAAACCTATCGATAATGTAACTCGTGGTCAAATGGCTGTAATGTTAGATAAAGCATTAGATTTAAAAATGCCATATAACTACAAGGACACGTACCAAGATATTCCGGCCGATTCCTATTACTATGATGCTGCACATAAATTAATGCATTACGGTTACATAGCTAATAGTTTTAATTTCGCTGGCGAACGAGAATTAACACGCGAAGAGATGGCTGTAGTACTCGTTAAGGCTTTTGATTTAAAATCGACTGGAGCTCACGTTAGATTCAAAGATGTCCCACGTACTCATTGGGCATATGACTATGTTGTAATTTTAGCTCAGAATAAAATTACTGTTGGATTCCCAGATGGATCATTTGCACCTACAGCAAAAGTTACTCGTGAACAGTTCGCTGCATTCTTAGCGCGTTTACAAGAACCAAGTTTCCGTCCAGTTCGTAATTAATAAGAGTTATTAAGTAAACGCAAAAAAGGTCTGCTCTAATCTGAGCAGACCTTTTTTCACCTTACTTCACATACACATAGGCTTCATTTGCTGTTACATAGTATGTTTTCCTTTTGCCATTCTGCACTTTATATTATCCTATTAAACTTTGAATTATTTGTAAAAAATGCTAAGGTTAAGTAGGGTGAACTACTCGCCACTTAGCAAAGCTTGAAGTGGGAGCTTCTCAGTTCCACGACGAAAGTAACCTTTCGTCTCCCTGAGCGTTACTTCGGGGTGTTCCACCCCTAGATGTCCAACGCTTGGACGCTCTCTTGGTACGGTTGATATTTTACGCAGGAACCGAATGGCTTGGTTTTCGCACTCTATTTTCTTCCTGCAACCTCATATATCAAGTTATCAAAGAACTTCATATAGCTAGTTTATCAAAAGTTTTTGGCTATGCCAAACCGGAATTCATCTCCCACCTACCGTTGGGCTATCGCCCTTCACACGCTTGAGGAAGGAGAATTCTTTCGGTAAATTCGTTAAAAACATAAAAAGTGAGGCGATATTCTTGAAGAAGTTAAGCTTATTACTAACAGCATTTGTAATGGTTTTATCATTGTTCATCCCTAATCTTGCAAGTGCTAAATCTTTCCCTGATGTCCAAGCTGGCCATTGGGCAATTAAAGAGATTAACTATTTATCAGAAAAAGGCATTATTAATGGTACTCCAGAAGGACATTTTAAGCCAAGTGACAATGTAACTCGTGGACAAATGGCCTTAATGCTAGATTTATCGTTAAAATTAGAAAAACCATCTAGCTATAATCATATTTTTTCTGATGTAACCAAAGGTATCTATTACTATGATTCTGTACATAAGTTAGCACATAATAACATTGTACAACGTGAGCAAAACTACTTCCCTGACCGCTCATTATCTCGTGCAGAAATGGCAGTAGTTCTCGTTAAAACTTTTGATTTGAAGCCTACAGGCGCGGACGTCAATTTCCCTGATGTTCCATCTACTCATTGGGGTTACCAATATATCAAAACTCTAGCTCAAAATAATATCACCGCTGGATTGCCTGATGGTACATTTGGTCCAGACGTAAAAGTAACTCGTGAGCAATTCGCTGCATTCTTAGCTCGCGTATTAGAACCAAGTTTCCGTCCTGCTCTTCCTAAGCCTCAGGGTAACTTAGAGGTTCATTATATTGATGTCGGACAAGGTGATGCAACATTCATTAAATCTCCAAGCGGAGAAACAATCCTTATTGACGCAGGCAACAATGGAAAAGGTAAAGTAGTGGCGAATTATCTAAAAGGATTAGGATTCCAAACAATTGATTATATGATTGCTACACACCCTGACGCAGATCATGTAGGTGGCTTAGATGAGGTCCTTAATTCTATGAATGTAAAAAATGTTTACGCTCCTAAAGTAAGCCATACCACACAAACATATAAAGACTTTTTAACTGCAGTAGCTAACAAAGGATTAACAATTAAAGAAGCAAAAACTGGTGTAACTTTACCAATCAATGGTTTAAACTCACAGTTCTTAGCCCCAGTTAAAGAATATGGTGACGACTTAAACGAATGGAGTGCTGTGTTAAAAGTAACGCACGGCAGCAAATCATTCTTATTTACTGGCGACGCTGAGACAAAAAGTGAAAAAGATATGGTTGCAGCGCATGGTTCTAACCTAAAATCTGATGTATTAAAACCTGGCCATCATGGAAGTAAAACTTCTTCTTCCCAGCCATTTTTGGATGCAGTTAAACCAAGTATTGCTGTAATCAGCGCCGGTGCAGGTAACCGATATGGACATCCAACACAAGAAACTTTAGCCAAGTTATCTGCAATGTCTGTTAAGGTATATAGAACTGATTTAAATGGAACAGTAGTTGTTAACAGTGATGGTTCTAACATTTCTGTAAGAACGGAGAGATAATTATGAAAAGAGGTATTATTGACCGTTTTGAAGGAGAACTAGCAGTTATTGAAATTAATAACTCCACAATTGATGTACCAAAATCAAAACTCCCTTCTACTGCAAAAGAAGGTGACGTTCTTATTATTGAGGATGATCAGTATACAATCGATAAGAACGAAACAGATAAAAAAAGACGCGAAGTCCAGGACTTAATGGATAAACTATTTGAATAGCAAAATTAAATAGTTAAATGAAAAGAGTCATCCTGTTGGATGGCTCTTCTTTCACATATACATAGGCTTTATTTACAATTAAGCAGATTTTATTTTATATAAATATTACTATACTAATCTAAAATTTCTGTGTTTACATTTTTTTCTTTTTATCTCATAATTTTAATTGGGAAAAGGGGTAAAAATGACCACTGAGGCCGTTGAGGCTACTAAAGCTGTAACCAGCGCAAAACCAAATTATGTATTATTTAATAAAACACATCGTGATTCAATGCCTAAGCCTAAGGGCCGAGGACCAAACGGCGGTAATTTACAATCACATCATGGCTTACAGCAACAATGGGCAAAAGAAAATTTAGGTAAGTATGGATATGACCCGAAGCTCGCACCAACAGTGACCATTGAGACCGGAAAAGGATTACCTCATACCATTATTTCTAATGCACAGAATCTAAGACGTGATGAGCGTTTAAGTTCAGGCAATGGAAAATGGAGCTCTACTTTACAAGATGAATTAAAAAATCTAGTATCTGATTTTGAACACGCAGGATTTCCTAAAGAAAACATTTCAGAAACTTTAGAACAGCAATATAAAATGCTTGATAAATTAAAAGTAAAGTATGAAAGGATTGATTATTAATGAATATTCTAGAAAAATTAAATGGGGCCTTCACATTAGAAGCTCATGAATCACCAGCGAGTAAAGAGGCTATTCAAGAATTACAAAAGTTCTCATCAATAGATGTACCATTAGATTATTTAGAAGTAATCCAACATTGTACAAATGCAGAGATTAATGTACAAAATGAACTTTACATACGTATTTGGAACCCTACTGATTGCATAGAGATGAATGAAGCACATGATATTCAAAAATATATACCAAATTCACTGGCAATCGGTGATGATGAAGGCGGAAAAGCATTACTATATGTAGATGGAAAAGAAGGATTCGGATTATATACAGTGGATTTTGGAGATTTAGATATTGAAGAGACAATTAAAATAGCTCCTTCATTAGAAGCATTGTTAATAGATGGTGTCGGAGTAGAAGAATTGTTGTCATAGTTAAAATAATAACAGCCGACTCATTTATATCGAGTCGGCTGTTATTCTCAATTCACACGTACATATACATTACTAGCTGTAATATAGTATATTTCCCCTTTACTATTGTGCACCCTATATTGCTGTGAATCGTTGACCTTTACTTTTTCGTCAATTATAAACCCTTCACCTATATTTAAAGTTCCAGCAACATCTTTATCTTGCCAAGATGGAACATCATAGAAACGTAGGTTATTAATTTTAGAAACAACACGCTTACCTACAATAGAAGAATCCACTGTAATTTTCTTATTAAACTTTACATAAGATGAATTTTGCTATTAAATACTTTAACATTAAGGAATAAGAGGGATATTCGCTATGAAACTATACTTTAAAGACATACATTTAGGTGATATTTCCAATGAAAATGGTGATGGTTTTTGGATGTATGGGAATATTAACTTCACTAATAATATTTCTGATTTCAAAGAGTTTCTTAACAAAATGGTAGATGAAAATAATCCATCTTTAGATGATGTAAATCCAATTCTATTGGATGAAAACAATTGGTTTGTATCTAAAAATGATCAATTAGAGGGAATTGGAATACCCGCTGTCTATTTTGATTCAAATGAAATAGAATGGCGTTGGAGATAAATAAAAAGGTTCTCAGTTAAGAGAACCTTTTTCACCTCACTTCACATATACATAGGCTTCATTTACAGTTACATAATATGTTTTACCTTTGCTATTATGTACCTTATATTGTGGCGAACCATTAACACTTACTTTCGCATCAATCGTGAATCCTAATCCTATATCTACAGAACCAGCCACATCTTTATCCTGCCAAGATGGAGCATCATAGAAACGTAGATTGTTAACTTTTGAAATAACGCGCTTCCCAACAATAGAAGAATCTACTGCACTCTTCTTATTAAACTTCACATAAAATGGATCATTCTTAATCCATTGTTCACCGCCAAGATTTAACCAACCATCCTTTTCACTCCACACAATATATGATTCTGGTTTATTTAAATGACGAATCTTAGAATAGCTTGTACCTGGTCCTTTACGTAAATTAACGTTGTATCCTTCAATATAAGCAATACCATCTGTTACAGCTGCTGGTACCGCTTCTGGTTTAGATGGCTTTTCAAGAACTGAAACTGCTACATTAGAATTATTGTATGCACGTTGCACGTCAGCTCGGAACTGGGCTTCTGAAACACCGTGGCTGCGTAAGTAATCAAGTGGATCTTCATGATCTGTGCCGCCGAGATGATGCGTCACATCGCTATGCGTCCACAATCCTTTTTCTACGCTAATTCCACGATCACGTAAGATTTTAGCTAGTAACTTAATGTATTTATCATAGCTGCGTTTAAATTTTGTATAGTCGGCGGTTTCACATAACTCTACGTGTACAAAGCGCTTATTCGCACTTGGTCCTGCTCCATAAGCAATGTATTTCGTATCTGCGATTTGAATCGTCTCATTCCAATCTACTGCGTAATGTACAAATGCTGAACGCCATGTACGAGACTCATACTTTTGAATATTAATAGCCGGCGCTTCAGGAGTTGCTTATGAATGCGCCACAACGCCTTCATAAGCTCCTACGCCATAACGATATGCTTGCTTATATAAATCATCAATAATAAGCGTTCTATCAGCAAAAGCCCCTGTAGTAAAGCTAAACAGGAGTAGTAAGGTCATTAATACAGAGGAAACTAGTTTAATTTGTTTTTTCATTAAGCATCTTCTCCTTTTTCTTCGTGATCTGACCAAATTCCTAAAGCAATACCAACTGATAATAAATAAGGTGCCAGCTCATCTAAGAAACTCTTAGCTTCAGGAACACCGAACCTTGTAAATAAGAATCCAAGCAAAGAAAAAACCGCAACCCAGGTGCGCCAGTTGCGGAATCGTTTTTTGATATTTTCTTTATTCATGCTTCTCCCTACTTTCCTGTGAATTTAAAAAGAGCCATTATCCCACCTGTGATAATAGCCCCTACTACTGTAGTTCCAATCCAAAAAACTAATTTGTTTAATCTATCCACACGCATATGAGCACTCTTTTCTGACTGTTGCGCTTCAATTGCGACTTCTTTAACATTACCTAGTGTATCAAGCTTTGTTTCTACTCTGGTTAACCCTACAAGTAGTTCTTTCATATCATCGTGTTTTAATTCGGCCATTTTTTCACTCCTTTATGCAAAATAAAAAAGCATGTAATAAACATGCTTCGTTTTGTTTTAAATGCCGTATTTTGTTAGAAATTTACTTATCGATAAACATCATTTTTAATTTCATTTTCCCATGCCTTATATCCTGTACTATTTATATGTACGCCATCTACTGTCCACGCTTCCTTTAACTGGCCATCATTATCAGTAAATAATGGATGTAAATCAATAAATTTATATTCATTTTCCTTAGCTATTTTTTCAAGCTCTTTGTTTATCCAATTAACATCCTCATTTTTTAAATTAGAAGGCTTAGATACACGAACAGGAAGTATGCTCTCGATAAATACTTTGGTATCTGGTAAATCTGTCTTTAATTGTTTAACAATATTCTTATAGTTGTCTACTACTTCCTCTTTTGGTGTTTTAGCTCGTAAATCATTTATTCCTACCATAAGAAATACTTTAGATGGTTTTAAAGACATTACCTGGTTTAAACGATACATCACATCAATCGTGGTATCTCCACTGATTCCACGATTATACGTCTTAACATGTGGGAAAACTTCTCCCCATTCATTATAATCTGTTAAGCTATCCCCTAAAAATACTACTCCCGTTCCTACAGATTCCGCACTATTAAATACAGATTCTCGTACTTTATGCAATGGAGTAAACGTTATTTTTTTATCATTATTATCACTTGTAGATAATGACACTTCAGTCCCCTTTACTTTTGTTTCTGATGGTGTCTCTACTTCTCTATCATCACTTGTAAAGAATGGTACTTTATCCTTAATATAAGAAATCCCTTCGTTTGAGTAGACGAAATAACCACCTACAAGAAAAAATGCTGCATTTAATACGATAGAAATAGTTGCTACTTTTTTAAAATTCATCTTGATATATCCTCCTAGGAGTAATTGTGATACGTTAAATTTATCATATAAAAGGATTTATTTGTTAAATCCTTTTATTAATTAGACTGATTAATAATCCAACTCGCACTCCATAATCCGTGAATCATTTGTGCATTTACAGCATCATGGACGTTTGGTGATATTGCGAGCCTGTATGATTTATTTAATGGATCTACTGGTGGTCTTGGTGTAGATTCAAAAGTCTTAGACGCGAATTTTCCTGTCGCTAAGTAATTACCTAATGCATACACATTATTTATTTTCTTATCAAAATGATACTGCTGCATTTCTGCGACTCTTGCTTGCTTAAAGTTGAAATCGTCATTTCTCCCAGCTAATGGCGGCGGAATAATACCAATTTTGATACCAGGGTTGTATTGATGAATTGAATCAATCATCTTTTTGTATTCAATTGGTGTATAAGCAAGGATTTCTTCAATTGTCGGTTGAGCAATATTCTCCGTTTCAAGTTCATGGCTAAATCCAGTGATGTCATTTGTTTCAAGTATAAAGATGACATAATCTACACCATCAAATGAGTTTGCATTCATGTAATAAGTGAAATCAAATGCTTGTGTATTTGGATTCCAAAATGGATTATCTGGCTTGAAATAGATCGTCCCATCCTTCCGTTTTGTTGTGCCTGTGAAGTCTGTTAAACGCCACCCACCTCGACCTTCGCCTTTTACCTTTGTTGTTCACCCTTCGATTCCATATCCATAATTGTTATGACCATTATCCACTGTACCTATCATCGTAGGAGTAAAACCTAACTTTTCAAGCCAATACTTCACGTAAAATGGACCATTGGCATTCGTAATACTATCGCCAATCAACAAGTTCTTAGGCGTCTTATTTTGCTTTACCTTTGGATCAGCAAATTTCAGCGTAATATCTTTGCCAATAGAATTTTTTAAATCGTTATTATAGATCCCTGCAAAACGGGTAAGTAAATTAACCGGAATTGGCGATGAAATACTACATGAATCACGGAATGTTTCTGTTTTTATCGGAGAGGATAATTCAAACAACAGATTAGGCTTGTTGTTAAACTTGTTGTAACAGAAGTTTTGAGACAAAATACTATAATCGATGCCACATAGTAAGTACAATTCGCTCGGTAACACAAATTTATTTGTTGCCCAATCTTAACTTACATCGTTGCTTTCATTGCGCTCATAGAGTTTCAAACCGTCAACTTTTAGACATATAAACAAGACATTTATTTTCGTTAGTTATGCTCGTTTGTTTTGTTGGACCTTAAATCGAACTGCAACTACATTCTTCGTATTTAATTGTGATATGAACCATAAGTTTGCCGCTTCGGCAAGCTTATGATGCTTTTTGTTTGAGGCAAACTTATGCTTCCAGGATTTGAAAAATATTTTTAATGTCGCTTTTAAATAAAGTCACGGCGTTTATAAAAAAGACGCGATGTTTTGTCCCTTTGGATCTGTTTATCTAAAGGGATGTTTTTATAGTGAAAAGAAAATCCGAACTGAAAGGCGGATTAAGGAACTGTTGAGCGGCAATAAAGTTACTCCACTAAAAGGCCATTTAATTGAATAAGACTACAAAAAAGTCACTTTCCCTTACGTAAGGAAAGTAACTTTTTAGATTAATTTTCCCCTTGTTATCAAGCTATTTACTTTAAGTTCATTTGACTAATTTTGAAAATGTTGTTGACTATTCAGTTGAACTGTATTAAATTGTTATTAAGTTGAACTATATAGTCGAACTGAATAAAGGGTGAGGATATGAAACATAAATTATTACCGTTGTCTGAAACCATGCATTATATTTTATTAGCTTTGCGTGAGCCACTCCATGGCTATGCCGTAATGCAGAAGATAGAAACGATAAGTAACGGTACTGTTATTTTAGCAGCTGGCACATTATACGGTGCGATTGAAAACTTGAGTAAGCATGGTTGGATTGAACCTGTTGGAGAGTTAGGTCGAAGAAAAGTTTATATGATAACTGCAGAAGGAAGCGCCATTTTGAAAATGGAACAAAACAGGTTATTGCATATTTTATCCCTGTACGAAGGAAGTGAATCCAATGAAGATATTTAAGATGTTTTTTGATATTGAAAAAGAGGAGCAATGGTTGAACGAGCAATTACAAAAAGGCTATCGTTGTACAAATATTAGTGGATTAGGAATATACACTTTCGAAAAAACTGACAAGAGATATGTTATGCGACTTGATTATCAAGATTATTTACCTAAGAAAAAGTTGGTTGAATACAAAGAGATATATAAGGATTTCGGTTGGAACTATATAAAGGGGTCCTGGTTTAGTGGAATACGGTATTGGCAAAAAGAAGATGATGATCAAAATGAAATCTTCTCGGATCGCCAATCAACGGATAATTATTATAAAAGATTAATGGGTTATTCATTTTGGTTTGGTACGCTGTGTTTAGCTTATTCTTATATGTTTTACAAGGGTTCGGGATTATATCATGAAGGTCTTTGGAGTATGAAAGATTCATTATTTTGGAAGGCATTTTTATTTGAAACTCCATTTGTCCTTGTGAAGTTGTCTCCCACACTTCTGTTTGTTTTTTTGGGTAGCAGTTTCTATAAAAATTATCGAAAGTATTCATTGTTAAAAGAAAAATAAACGTTTTTGAAATCTTTCAGAATCGGGCGCGATCGTGGAGCAAACACAGGTAGAAAAATGATTAAACTTTTTATAAAAAATTATTCACTAGCAACAAATAACCCAAGCATTTTGATCACACTTTTTTCAAAATGTTTGGGTTTCTTCTGTTGAAAAATCAATTTTTGTAGCATGCTTTTGATCACACTTTATTACAAACCGACAGCATTCACGGCAAGCTTATGGGTTAATAATTTATCCACGGCAAAGATATGCTTCCTTTTCCCTCGAACAATCAACTAAATCTCCTCAAAAACATGTAATTTCCGGCAAGGATATGCTTCCTTTAGCGGCAACTTTATGGGTAAAGTCACGTTAATAAGTATTAATTTAGAAAATCCATAAACAAAAAAAGAGTGCTATGAAGAAATGCACTCTTTCAATAGACTTTACCAATCCCGATGATCATCATGATCACGGTCATGATCATCATTACGTCTGCGACGACACTCATCACAATCACAGTCACGGTCACGTCTACAACGACGGTCATCACAATCTCTATGTCTGCGTCTGCAAAACATTAAATCATCCCAAAATCTATTACACTCTCTGCAATGTCTGAAATTACAATTACATCCCATAAATATGATTACCTCCTCTTAACTTTAAGATTCATCATATTCTATGTTTAAAAACAAAAGAAGCTTGTTTACTAGTCTATTTTCTACATTTAAAGTAATAATATTATTATCTAATCTTTAAGTTTCAAATCTATTTCACCCCTTATCATCCCTTAACAACAAACAAGACGCCACCCAGATCACGGCAGCGCCTACGATAATTGCTATACACTTCATCAAACTCATTTATTCTCATATTATTTATTTCTTTGCTTCCATACCCCATTCTCTTTATGATAAGTATTCTTGCCATTCATGAAGTCAGCTGTATTACCAGTAATGCTATATTTCTTATTGTTTTTCTTAGCCTTCTTCTTCAGCCTCTTCTCTTCTTGAACAGCTTGCAAGTCCGCCTTCCATTGTTTCAACAAATCCTTTTCACGTCGCATCGAATTTGTACCCCTTGGATTAATATGCACATCATATAATTAGATTCTATCTATTTATATAATTATTTAATTCAAATGTCCATTTTGTACAAAATAAAAGAGCACCCATAATCGATAGGTGCTCAAATATATGAAGTGGGGCAACCCCATACTCCAATATATGCTTGTCCTTATTAAAAGGTGCAAAATAAAAAGAGTACCCGTCATTAGGTACCCTTCAACAAATAAGTATGGCGCCCCAAGTTTCACCTCATATGATAACTCGTCCCACGAATTCATCATATGCTTGTCTTATTAGAATGTTCACTGGTTTAATGTGTAATTTCTATATAACAAAGAAAAAAGCACCCGTTATGGATGCTTTTTTTGTATTTAATCCTTCTTCTCTTTTACCACCAAAGAGAATACATTGTCCAAATTAACCATACGATCTCCAAATCTGAAGAATCTAGCTTCTCTTGCTTGTATAGAATTTTCTATAGCAGTAACTGTTACTGTCTTTTTATACTCAATTTCAAATTCGTGTTGTTTACCATCGATTGCTTCTATGCTTATTATAAATTTTTTCATTTTCTTATTCTCCACCTCTCCCAATATATCTATTCGACAGAATAGAAAAATATTCTACAAAACAAAAATCCATCACGAAAGGTGACAGTTCCTAAAGGGGAAGAGAGATAACAAATGGCAATGAGTATCTCTTTAAGCCTCTGGTATTCTAGATACTCTCAGGATTCTCCAAGCCACCGCATCAATAGTATGGCTACACGCCCTGTGTCAGTGACTGGGAGAAGAGTGAGAATTCATATTCTCAACTTTATATTCCTCTTCTCGTTTATACTCCGTAGAGTCGGCTACTTAATGTCATTTTCGCCAATATCGAATTTTGAACTACCCCCACTTTCACTTCGTTTAGAAGAGGGGGATTCCTAAGTAAAGAGTTCTATCGAACTCTAATTTATTAGGCTATCTCCACAGTCCTTGCGGTTAGAAGCCTTATCGCTTCATTCTTTAGATTGATACTTGCGTTAATATCCCTATCATGGTGTGTAAGGCAAGAAGGGCAGTCCCATTTACGTAGGTTTAGATTTTTAACGTCTTTGTTTTGATATCCACAACAAGAACATAATTGGCTTGAAGCAAATGTTTTCGATACGACAATGATTTGTTTGCCGTACCATTTTGCCTTATATTCCAACATAGTTCGAAACTGAGACCATGATACCTCACTAATTGCTTTTGCTAACTTATGATTCTTTAACATATTCGATACTTGCAAATCCTCTATACCGATAACATCGTGGTTTTTGATGATTTCAGTCGAGATTTTGTCCAAGTAATCTTTTCTAGCATTCGTCATGTATTCATGAATTCTAGCTACTTTTACTCGTTGTTTATTCCAGCGAGAAGATCCTTTCATTCTTCTAGAAAGAACACGCTGTGCTTTTGCCAACTTCTCTTCTAATGATCGAAAAAACTTCGGATTTTTATAGGTAGTTCCATCTGACAAAATGGCGAAATCTTTTAGTCCCACATCCATTCCAATGTAAGAGTTTGTTTTCGGAAGTTCTTGCACTTCTGTTTCAACTAACAATGACACAAAGTATCTGCCAGAAGGGTTCCGTCTAACTGTAGCATTTAAAATACGTCCAATTACTTCACGACTTTTGGCAAATCGAACAAGACCTAGTTTTGGCAATTTCATTTTGTTTCCTACAACGGCAATGTTTTCATTTGTTTGTTTTGTGGTATAAGATTGTACGTTGTTCTTCTTAGATTTGAAACGCGGGGCATTGTTTTGTTTTTTGAAAAGGCGTGTATAAGCATCCGCAAGGTTGCGAACAGACGACTGAATCGCGATACTATCCACTTCTTTTAGCCAAACAAATTCTTTCTTCATGGCAGGGAGTTTCGCAGAGCATGTACCATATGTCAAACCTTTCCCTGTTTCTTTGTATGCACTATCCCATAGAGATAGGAAATGATTGAATACAAAACGAGAACAGCCAATCGTTTTATTGATTAGGTTTGCTTGTGCTTTATTTGGATAGATACGAAATTTATATGCTTTATTAATTATCATTCATTTCACCTCCATTTCGGTATGTTTCTATTGTACAACAAACGTACATTCGATAGGTAGTAAAGTAACAGTTTATGTATGTCGAACAATTAAGATGGCTTCCTGCCATCCCTTGTCCGAAGCCAATTCATCTCCCACCTACTCACTAAGCGTTCCTTGAGGAAGGAGTCTTCTTGGCTAAAATGATAAAGGATTTATATCAAGACGCGTACGTTTCTTCCTGCACCTTGTTTGAACCAATACACAAGACTGAGGGGAATGTTCAGCTGTATTGCCTCAAACAAAAAGCGGAAGCTCTCTGTTCGTTTAATCATTTAAGAAGAACAACCTGACTTACATTAGTTATTGTTGTGAGTAATTACTAATATAATTGAGTTATTTCTTCTTGCTAGGAGATGCGGTCCATTCAATCGAACAGACCAACATCCCCATTTGTAAAACGATCCAGTTTTAACATAGAAATCAAGAATCCACATGACAGATGTGATTTTACTACCTATGGGTCCACAAACGAAAGGCGGAACGCTTATACACTCAATGAGAAGTAAAATATAAATAATTTTGGGAAGCTCTTATTCCCTCTAGCCTCCGCGTCACCGAGTAACGTTATTATAATGGGAACGCTATCCCCAAAAAATATGCTATTTCTCTGCCATTTTCAAATGATTCCTAATTTAGTAGCGATCAATTTAATGGCACTCTTCTTTTTCTCGTAAAAGTATGAGTTCTTCATCATCAATTCGTTCTGTATGAATGAATCTTTAACTGGTTTATTATCTAGAAACTTCATAGTAATAATGTTTCTTTCATCCTCATCTAAGATATGGTCCAAAGTCTTCTCTATCTGTTTCACCTTTAATTCGCTTATTCTTCTTGAATTTCGTATCTCTGGAAACAAACTGATTCCTTCTTGTTCCACTTCATTATTGAATAGCATCTTTAATGCACGGTATTCCTTTAAGATGCTGACTACTTCCTTTTGTACTTTCTTGTCATCGATTGCTGGTAATAAAGTTAATTGTTCCATGAAGGAATCCCCCTATTTCTAACTTTGGTTTTTACATTCACATTAGGTACGTGAAATTTTACTATCTAACTACTGAATAAGAGAACATCGCGCATTAACATAGCCCCCACCACACTATTGCACGTTGTTCCGCTATCCATTAAGCCTTTAGCAATTTACGTTTCTTATTAGCCATTTTCTCTTTTGCTGCTTCTATGTTATTTGCTACCTTTTTATGGTCCTGATCAAATTGAATCATGCCATCTATTACCGGTGTAACTCCTTGCTCATCAATGTATTGTAAGTAATCCACTGGCGCTCGTTCTGTCTGATCTACAAAGTGCCCATAAATATCAAAGTCTGCTCTTGGTATCGACTTCTTGCCTTTTGGCTGTTGCGACATCCTTACGTAAGATTGAATGACTGATAGTGGTACCACGAATACTAAATTGTCCTTACTAAACTCAATAAGCAAGAAACAAATCGCTCCCATCTTCTATGCTTTCTCCAGGTAATCCAATTGGTGCTGCGCAATGTTCTTCAAATCAAATCGTGTAAGACTCTCTGTAGACTTCGCTTCAATTGCTAAAGCTCGTCCCTTATACACGCCATCATAGTCTACTGTACTTTTAGCTTCATAGAATCCATTTAATACACGGCCACCATTACTGGAGTAGGACGCTTGTTTATAAGCGCCACTCCCCCTCTTTGATACATTTCATTCGCTAGATTGATAAGCATTTCAAATGCCATTCCTCTGTTTCCTAGTCCCATTGTTATTCCTCGCTTCCTATTAAAAAAATTATTTTGTTCAGATTCTGAAAGAATGTTAATATTCTTCATAAAGGAGGTCTACTGATGAAAACTTTATGGAAAAAAGTTTCTTTAATTGCTTTCATAGTAATTGTCCTTTTAATAATTTTATATTTTGGCGGCATGTCACTTTTTTGGAACCAGCCCTGAATAAAACTAAACATTCCGTCAATACTGTATATGACATTAGATTTTCTCCTTGTTCCCCCTTGGAGATGAGCAGTTAGTTTTTGCTAACTGCTCTTATATTTATAACAAAGATAAGATTATTTAGAATGATTCTTCTTTATTTCTCAATATAAGGAGCCTTGGATTTTTATTAACACTCCTGTAGTATATGAACAAAGAGTAAGGTAAGAGTTACTCTTTGCCATTTTAGGAGAGGTTCTGTTGGAGACAACAGGACCTTTTTTTCGTAAAGAGATAGTTTTGTTTAATTTTTCACCACTAACCACAAAAATATCTTACAATCGTTATATAATAAATTAAAGTATTAGAGTGGATCAAATGCCAGTTACACTAGAACTTATTCTTTTCATTCTTATAGCAATTAGTGCTGTTGGCTATTTAATAAAAGAATTTCAAAAAACTAGGAAAAGAACACTTGGAATATCAATAGAATTTTTGGTTCTTTTCTGGTCAATATGGAGAATATCGACCATCATAATCTAATTTGTAAAATATAATCCCCCTTGAATAAAACTCAATATTCCGTCAACAATATAGATGACATTAGATTTTTTTCCTTGTTCCCCCTTGGAGATGGGCAGTTAGCTTTTGCTGGCTGCTCTTTTGTATTTCTCTTATCCACTCTTTAATAGGAATGATCACGATTGTTGATAATAGTAAATATTATATATATTATGCCGCTTCAAAGGAGCATCTTGAAGTATCTCCTCTTGCTAAGTTTAAAACAAGTAAGAAATTAGAACAGGAACAACTGATTCAGGATATTGTTAACCAATTATCTTATTAAGTTAAATTCTAATTTTATGTACAAACTAACAATATTAACTAGTTAGAAGAATTTCTTTTCGTTGAGCAGTAATAGTGTAACTTTTCCTACTAGGTGGCCGCTATACATGCCCATCAACTTAACATAACTGGTTTCCCAAAATACGATAAAACATTGCACATAATATATGAGAAAAAAGGATAGATAAAGCCATGATGCTTTATCTATCCTTTTATTTGGAAAACTTAGTGAATTTTAGAGAACACGCTATCCAAGACCAATTATAACGGGCAAGTGCACTCAATATCATAATCAATGCTCTTAGTGTTTGGAACACGTTTTTTTTAGAGAAAGCTATTGAAGAACTCAAAAAAAAGGGCGGATTTAGGGAAGTTTCAATACCCCACGTGTCTACATTAGGTTGGGAGCATATAAACTTTCTAGGTGAATATAATTCAAGCTTACGTAACTTGTGTCCATTACATAAAAAAGAGCCGTTTTACTCCTAACGGGGTAAAACCCGGCTCTTTTTCTGTCGAAATTTGCTTAGCGTGGTTTTTTCCGAAATTTTGGCGGTACCCCATTGCCATCAAGCTAAGATTTTAAAGTACCCCCTAAATGGAAATTTTGTGTTTTTTATAGGACCGAAATTCATTTTTATCGTTTTGGGGAAGAATGTATTTCTTAATTTGATAGCGATGGGGGCGTATGGTGAGACTTCAGTTGCACTTACTTATAGGAGTAGAGTAAGAAAAATGCATATTTACAAATTTAAGGAAATTAAAATATAAAAAGCCTAATTTCTCGGTGTTATAAGTGAGAAATTAGGCTTTAATTACTTCTTTTAAGCGCCCTTTAGTGGAATAACTAAACTGCTTATATTAGCTGATATGATTCTATAAGAACAGTGGAAATTTAATTCTGAAGAGCTTTTTGTAATGATTTTTTCATTGCTTCTATAAAGTTATGACGTGTTTCTTCAGGTAATTCTAATAAGGAAAGATAAGGGTTTAAATCTTCTAACTCGACTAATAAAAGCCCCCCTTGTTCGCTACGGCAAGCATCAACTCGTTGAATCCCCCAGTCAAGATTATTCCAGTCGATGAAACGTTTAGCAAAAGCTACATCTTCTTCCGTAGGTACATACTCTTTCAATTCCCATCTTTTATCTTTATTTGGTGCATAAAGAGCATACTGAAATTCTTTGTCAATAAAATAAAATGAGACTTCATATTCAAAATTGATAAATGGTTGTACCAATGTATCTTTTGACTCTGAATTAACTTTTTCACTCAATTCATCTTTTGTAACAAATTCCATCCCGATAGAGTCTGCTCCATTTTTCGGCTTTACGATATATCTGTCTACACTAGGGAGTTTACTTAGGGAATCAAGAGTATCAATCGTCGGAATAACAGGAAAATGAGCATTTGTTAGTTCGATTAAATATTCTTTTCCATTCATATCACCCTTCCCATTAAACGCATTATATGTTTTTAAATGTTTAGAAACAATTCGTTTACGAAAATCCTCATATTTGTCTTTAAAATTTGCAACTGGACCTGCATTTCGGAAAACAATCAAATTAGCATTATCTTCAAATGCTTCAATATCTTCAGGATGACAGATGACCAAATTAAATGCTTCTCTAAGTTTAGAAGTTAGGAATAAATCCTCTTCATAATAATTTCTTCCTTTTGCTTCATAATATAAATTTGTTACAAATAGTAGCGTCTTCATTACGCCTTCACCTGCTTTTCTTAAATTTTTATTGTGAAAATATCCCCTTAAAAAAACAAAAAATCCCGTCTCAGTAAGAGACGAGATTGAAACTCGCGGTACCACTCTTGTTTAATAAAATGTTTAAATAACATTTTACTACCCTTTACAAACGTACAATCATACGTTGTCCCTTCTAACGGAGGAAACCGATAAAGCTTACTAAACATTCGGCTTTACTTCTCGGAGATGATCTTCGGTTATTATCTGAACGCTGGTTTTCAGCAAAACACCAGCTCTCTTTGGAACAGAAACAATAACTTACTCTTTCTCTTCATAGAATTTAAATCAAATTCGATTAATTAGACGTTATTATATATTTATTCAGAAAAAAATGCAAATGATTAAGAAATTTATTGATTTTTTTATATAAGGGTCCCTCCATATGACTATGAACTTAAGTTTTTCACTATCCATAAAGCAAAAAAGACGCTATTCTTTCTGTAGAATCATAGGAAAGAATAGCGTTTTTTTCTACTTTTAGATAGTCTATTAAGAGTTGTTTCTTGAAACGAATATATGACTTATTTGGTAAACGATAGGATATAAGAAAACCAGAAAGATTAACGGTTTATTATGCATATGGTTAAAATTCCATGTTCCTTCTGATAAAAATAAAGTACCTAAAGTTAATACATACATTACAAAACAACAAATTGATAAGCTTTTCTGTCTGATATGTAAAAACATTTCATCAATAAAATTCTCACTCTCTTTTTTCCCTTTCAAAATTCTCTTCATAAATAATGATTGCAAAATGATTGTTGCTACAAATAACGAAGTTATAGAGAGCTGTTGCTTCTCATACCATTCAAAAGCAAGTAAACCCATAATCACAATGTAAAAACAAGTAAATAAGATATTAATTCCATTTTTCATTTGTTTCTTCTCCTTATCTAGATTTAATAAATAAATAATTGATCAACTGTTACACCAAGGGATTTAGCTAAATTAAAAGCAAGTTCCAATGTAGGATCATATTTGTTATTCTCAATCGCATTAATCGTTTGTCTTGAAACACGACATAATTTAGCTAAATCTTCTTGGGAAAGCTTTTGCTCTTTACGTAAAATACGAATTATGTTCTCCATTTTTATGAACATCACCTCTAATTTTGTAAAAAACTTTTTACATTTCCAGTTTATATAAATCCATCATAAATGTCAAAAGTTTTTTACATTTATAAAAGTAAAAAAACGATAATCCTTCTACAATTTAGATAGAAAGAATATCGTTTTTTTCATTTTGGGGGTATTTTTATTTGTTAGCTTGATGGAGATGTGGCGGTACCCCATCGCTATCAAGCTAAGCTTATACAACGTCAATTATAGTAGAGGTTATTTCTTTTTTCTAAAGGGAAAGTGTAGGTGATTGAAAGATTCGCATACGAAATAAACCCTAACGGGTTTCATTTTTTGAATTAAGCCGCTTGATTATCAGACATGGTACAATTGTAAACGACACCTAAAATATCAAAGACTGTTTTCTTCTCATATCTGTGAGATTTTCGCCTGTTTTGATGTAGGAGATTGAACAGGCGAAGTAGAATCTTTGATAGCTCTTGGGTGTCTTTCTGTATAGCTTGGAAAAGAAGTAGAAAATAATCTTTAATCATATATATGGCCTTATACTCACTCAGTTCTCGTTTCTTTTTTATAAGAAGTAATTGCCGCATTTGAAACATGATAGAAGAACAGAGTAGAATGGCAATCAATTGTCCATACAAATGGCACTCCCATCTTTCTGATTTTATCTTTTTACACTGATGAATTTGAAAGAATGATTTCCACGTTTTAAATAAAATTTCAATTTGCCAACGCAAAGAGTACCAATCATGTACTTGTCCCATCGGGACAATATCTGTCGGCGTGTTTGTCATATATACATTGATACCACTGAGTCGTTTACTACGAGAAGAATACTTCATTCTTTTCTTTTTTTCTCTCACAGTTTGATCTTGTAATCGTTTTTGTTGTTGTTCTTTTGTTAGCCGATGAACAATCACACGAGTTGGTACTTTATCAATCATTCCTACATAAGCGTCAGGTATTTCGCATATTTGTCCCGGTTGAAGTGAGTTCATTAAAACCTCCATATCTATCTGGATATACTCTGTACCTTTCTTGATTCTTCCATCTTGAAAATAATTAGGGCTGGGATTTTTTTGATAAATACGTGTATTTGATTTAATACGAGAGATATAGTAAGCCTTTTCATTTTGTATATGCTGAAGATCTTTCAAGTGAAAATAACCTAAATCACGGATACATAAGTCATTCGCTGTCACAGTTGGGACACACAGAGAACCATAGGTTCGATCATGTTGTTTACCTGGACCTGTATGAATATGTAGGAACTGTCCACTTAATAGGTCATACTCAAGCTGAATCTTCACCCCCGCTGTATGACTGCACCCTCCTGCACCTGGATAAACAGATGAAAATACATCGGGAAGTTGAAATGCAGTTGAATCTAGGATACGAATACGCTTGAAATTAGAAGTGTAAGGAGAAGAGAGCAGCTTGGTTGAAGATAACTTTTGGCTGAGAAGTTCAGCTAACACTTGGTGTAGAAATCGCACGGCTGTGGCATTAAATCGTTGATTCAGTCCTTCAGGACTGATGAGAACCTCTGTTGATACTTCTAAACAGCTACATAACTGAGTTAAAGAGGTTTTAGCAACATTTTGACTCATCCATACACATAGAGCTACTAAATCTTTTGCTTGGTACTTACTGGTTCGTTGTACAAAGCCAACATCTCTAGCAAGATTTCTTAAGAAATCTGGAGATAAGAGGTTTTGAATTTCTTGAGCAAATAGTTGTAATTCATCAGATACAGAAATAGACATACAAAAACGCCACCCTTTCCTATGATGATACAGCAAGGATAGCGTATTTTTTGTTTTATGGATAATAAAAAACTAGATTGAAAGAGATTTGTTTTGATCTCTAGTACACCAATTAATCAAAAATAAAATAATTCTTCAAATTTTTTATCTAGCGCTATACAGAGTACTAATGCTAACTTTGCAGTTGGACAAAATTGTCCTGTTTCAATAGAACTAATTGTTTGCCTAGATACTCCTACCATTTCAGCTAATTCTCCCTGTGATATTTTTTTCTCAGCTCTTGCTACTTTCAAACGATTTTGCAGTACTAATTCATCTTTCAATTATCATCCCTCCAGAAAGAAAACTATGGCACTTGCAATTGTACTCATTATTGCTAAAATGCTTGCAATAAGAAATTTTTGTTCTTTCAACTTTTTAAACTTATAAAAACTTGTACTAGCTATATAACCAGAAAAAATTGAAATTAATTCGTAACTTTTAATACCATGCATCAATTTCCAAGAACCAAAAAATAGGACTAAAACAAGTACAGCTATTAAACCGTAACTAGATGAATCTAATTCTATAAGTTCTTTACGTTCATCTCTCCCCATTTTTTTGTATTTTCTTAATATCTCTTCTTTTTGCATGATTTGTAACCACCCCTTATTAATTATATATTTATTGTACAGTTTTATTATCATTACGACAAGTTAACTTGTCATAATGATAATAAAACTTGTCCTCCAGGTGTAGAGAAATACAATTGGCAAAGATATAGAATTTTCATTATGGGGGTAATTAAGAAGCTTAGGTTGATAGCGATGTGGTGCTACCCTATGTCCATCAAGCTAAGATTTTAAAGTACCTCCAGAACGAAACTTTTACCTCTCTACTTGTAATGTTAATAAGGGAATTAGAAGGTAGAAGTAAATCTAAATAAAACAAAAAAGGGATAAGTAGGGAAATATAGAATCTTTATATATGTGGTGTTCTGAATTTTTAGATATTAAATAGAATGGAGGAAGAAAGATGATTCAATTTCCTAGAGAAGATGCCGAACAATTTTTTAGATCATATAGTATGGGTAAGTTTACAGTCAGTGAAGATGAAGGAAGGTTAATTTTTAGTACAAACTTAAATGGGCATTCTAATTTATGGGCGATGGATTTACCAAACTTATCCCCGTATCCGTTAACATATTGTAATCAAGCAAGTAATTTTATTAAAGTGGATTCTTTAAATAGATTTATTTTAGCTGGATTTGATAAAGATGGCGATGAAAATTATCATATTTATGCATTAAAACCAGAGGGTGGCGGATTGCTTGAATTGATTCCAGCAGGAGAGACAGAAAAGGATTATTATGTGCATTTAACAGAGGATGGGGAACGATTATACTATGTCACAAGTAAAGATAACCCAAGGTTCTTCAACTCACGTTGTTATAATATACGTACAAAAGAAGATACGCTTCTGTTAACTGGTGTGGAGACACCTACATATGTGGGGGCAGTGAGTCCGAATGAATCAAGTTACATTGTTTTAAAGTCATATAGTAATACATATAATGTAGGATATGTGAAAAAGGGAGAAGAACTCATTTGTATAGTACCTTCCAGTGAGAAAGAACATACCATAGAGTCCATTTGTTATATTGATGAAAATACAGTGATTTTTGTTACGAATTATGAAGAAGAGTTTTCTTATGTAGCTTCTTTTGATTTAAATAAACAGGAATTCAAACCAATCTGTAAAATAGAGAAGGAAGATATATCCGATATAAAATGGCATACTGAAACAAAAAATGGCTACATTGTTTCGTCGAAAGGTGTTACAGATAGGTTATATAAATTTGTATGGGATACAAAGGAATTAATTCTATTAAATTCTCCGGTAGATACGATACGTCAAATAGAAATTACCAAATCTGAAAATTTATATCTATTAGGTGAAAGTGCGAAGAAAACAGCAAACATCTATTACAAGAAAAATGGAGATACAGAATGGTCAGCATTAACAAAAAACTATGTTATTGGTTTATCTGAATCTTCTTTTGTTGAACCGGATGTTATAACATATGCCTCCTTTGATGGATTAAACATAGAAGCATTATTATTCCGGGCGAAAGGAGAAGTGCAAAACGGATATACAATATTCTGGCCTCATGGTGGTCCACAAAGTGCTGAGACAAAAGATTTCGGGGCATTATTTCAATATTTATTAAGGCAGGGATATAATATTTTTGCACCAAACTTTAGAGGAAGTACAAGATATGGTTCAACATTTACAAAAATGATTGAAGGTGATTGGGGAGAAGCCCCACGCTTAGATTGTGTAGCAGGAATAGAATGGTTATTTGAACAGGGTATATCAACTCCTGATAAATTATTTGTTATGGGTGGTAGTTATGGAGGGTATATGGCCTTATTGCTCTATGGGCGTCATTCAGAGTATTTCCGTGCAGCTATTGATATTTTTGGGCCTAGCAATTTATTTAGTTTTATCGAATCTATGCCTGAAAATTGGAAACCGCTTGCAGTTAATTTAATAGGTGATATTAAGAATGATAAAGATAAGCTTATAAATGATTCACCAATTACATATTTAAATCAAATGAATAAACCACTCCTTATAATTCAGGGGGCAAATGATCCACGAGTTGTAAAGACAGAATCGGATCAAATTTTTCGAGCGCTGCAAGAAAAAGAAGTAGATGTAGAATACCTAGTACTAGACGATGAAGGACATGGATTTTCAAAAAAAGAAAATGAAATATATGTATATCGTCGCATAACAGAATTTTTAGCAAAGCATAAGTGAAATAAATGGCACCTTGGAGGGTATGGCCATCAAGCTAAAATTTTATAGTACCCCCTAGAATGAAAATTTGTGCTAACTTGTAACAAAAAGCTCATTTTTTCGTTTTGGGGTAATTCTGAATTCTTAGGTTGATGGGCATGTGGCGGTACCCCTAACCTAAATGAATATTTTCATATTTACCACCATTCAAGCAAAGGTAGTGGTGGGTATCAGGAGGCTTTTTCGATTCCCAGTACGTTATACCATTCTTTAAAAATTAACCATTATTCCCTAAAGTGGTTAAATATCTTTTACCAATTATATTATCAAGATACACCTCCCCCGGCTTGGCAATGGAAGTATTGGGATGCTTATATTGGTGAAGAGTATGTATGGATCTACAAAACTGAATAACCATTTCTACCATGTTATCATCTTCAACAAAAAAACTCCTGATTAACCAGGAGTTTTTTTTTCTTGCTGCTTTATAAAGTACATCTTTAAAGCTGTTAGAAACGCTTCTTCAATTTTTATCGTACCATATATTTCATTGCCTAGTTTAAGTGGAGATGTTTTGGTAGCCATAATCCATCACCTCTTCTACAATATATGAATCACAAGTGATGGGACTACCCTCTTTATCAAGAATATTTACAAACCATTTCAGGACTAATTTATTCTTCTAAATATAATACTGAATCATTTCAATTGTATGATATAGGATCTTTATTACTTAAACTTCAATCCTGAATATTAAACCAACCTGAAGTATTTACAAGCTTATTCCAAAGTGCTTCTGGAATATCTAACTCCTCCTTTTTGCTAACATATAATGCATCAAAAATAGTTTTCTCTTCACTATTCTGAGTCTTTTCCATCCATTCTGGATCCATAATTAAAGCATGTCCTAATGAAACTAATGAAGTTATCGAAAGTGCTTTTTCGACTTGTTCAGGTGTTTGAAGTGCTCCTACACCCATAACAGGTACTTCATTACCAACCGTTTCTTGAATTAATTGTACACGAGAAACTGTATCTTCTGAGTTACGTAAAGATCCGCCGAAGAAATTCCCAACCGATGCATGGATATAATCTAATTCTTTCGTCGCTAATACTTTTACTAGTTTAATTGTATCATCCATTGTGATACCTGGTTGTTCACGCTCTTCTGGACTAAGACGATATCCTACAATAAATGGTTCTTTCGCATGATTTTTAACAGCTTTTTTCACTGACTCCACTACCGCTAAAGGAAATGCCATACGTTTTTCTACACTGCCACCCCATTTATCTGTTCGTCGGTTTGAATGTGGAGAGAAAAATTGTTGGATTAAAAATGTATTTGCACCATGAATTTCTACGCCATCAAATCCAGCTTCTATTGCACGGCGTGTTGCTTCTCCAAACGCTTTTATCGTCGTTTCAATTTCATCGTTACTCATTTCACGTGGTGTTTCAGCATTTTGTCGTAACGATGGAATTGCACTAGCTGATACAGGCTTCTCACCTTTTAATAATGTAGAGTTTGTCATTCGCCCTGCATGAAAAATTTGTAAAATAGCCTTTGCACCATTCTCTTTAATTGTATTCGCTAATTTTGTTAAGCTAGGAATACGAGCATCAGATTCTACTCCCATCGAATTTTCAAACCCTACTCCAAGTAGTTCTACATGTGCACAAGATGTAATTACTGCACCAATTCCGCCTTTCGCACGGCGAGCATAATATATTAGTTCTTCTTCTGTCAGGTCACCATGTGGTGTAGATGCTGAAGTTGTCATTGGTGCCATGAGAATACGGTTCTTTAATTCTATCCCCGATGGTAATTTGAAAGGTTTAAATATAGATGGATAATTATTATTCATGATGTTATCTCCTTGTAATTGAAATTCTTTCCGAAGTTCAAAGTTGTTATTTCCGGATTGATAATACAAATATTCCATATCCCCGATAAGTGTTTCTCATTATAATACTTGAAAAAGAATGAATTTAAATAAGGTAAAATAAGTAAGGCTTTTAGTTTGTATTCTTTTCATATAGTTAGCTGCTTATTTAAGAAAATAGTGCCAACCTATTAAAAGTTGTACGTTAACTAAGTTTTTAAAGCGTATAATAAGTTTCATATTTCGAGTACGATGGAACAATATGAATCCTAACATAAATTATATTGCGTTGCAAATATAACATTACAATATATGTTTCGGGATTCTCACATACTACATCCTGCTCATAATAAGAAAATAGAGCAAGGATATATTTTGTAGTATAATACCAATAAGACATTTTCAAAAACAGGAGAATTAAAATGAGAAAATTATTTCATCCAGAAACAAACGATATTCGTTTAACAACCGTTTTAGATGCTCTTAGTGATCAAATCAGAATCCAAATCGTTCGGGAAATTGCAAAGATAGGAGAGCAATCATGCGGGAATGTTAATATTCCTATTCCCAAATCTACTCTTTCACATCATTATAAAGTATTGAGGGAATCAGGAATTACCTATACGAGAATAGAGGGCACTCAGCGATTCAATTCCCTTCGTACAGATGACTTGAATAAACGTTTTCCAGGTTTATTAGACGCAATATTACAAGCAGCTGAACCGATTTAGTCCTCTATTTTGGCATATTCTCCTTTTTATTATTTTAAAGAAGACGGAGAATGTGCTTTTATTTTCAGATATATTCCTACACTTTATTTTATACAGTAATCTCCAATGCCTCCGATATTATCTATAAACTTATAATCAATCGAAAGATTGAAAACAAACCTTGTGCGCCATACTTACTTTTACGTTTTACAAAACCTGTCTCTTGTGCGAGTTGTTGAAGAATATGTGGAGATAGATATCGCTGTAACTCTTCAGCGAACAAATGAAACTCATCCTGAATCGATAGATTCATACAAAAACGCCATCCTTTCTGTATATTTCTACAAAAAGAATAACGTTTTCTGTGAATTATGGATATAGATTTATCTGAGGTTGATAATGATGTATGGTGACCCAATAGCCATCAATCTCAGATTTTGAAGTATCTCCAAAACAGTAAAACAATAAGTAATTACGTTTTTTGTGTTTTTAAGTGGTAATTGAATAAATGAGATTATTTTGCAAAAGTATCTGCAACTAAATTGCTAAATTCTCTTAAGTAATAAAGATAATTATCCCCTCCATAATTGTATTTTTTATTATACATTTTTACTACAACCACGTTATATTTAGGAATTACCAAGATAGTCGGGCCTGTGTTCCCAAGTATTTGGAATGAACCTACGGGTACCCTTTCACCCATTTCACTTTTTAAAGTATGGTCATTTTGGACATACCAAAATAGGCCATTTTCAGGGAGCGTTCTGTCTTTATAGATTGGACTTTGTACTTTTGTCGCAATTTCAATTACTTCTTTAGGAACTATTTGCTTTCCATTCATGAATCCTTTCTTTAAATGAAGATATCCCCAATATGCAAACTCTCTTGTAGAAACAAAGAGATTCCCTTCCAACCCACTTGTTGAATGATTGATTGGTAGTATCGCATCCCTACTGGGATCGGTAATTACTTTAACAAGCTCATCGATCTCTATTGTCCTCCAAGCAGTCTCTTTGAAATTAAGAGGCTCAAAAATTCTTTCTTTAAGTAATTGTGTAAAAGGCTTTTTATATAAGTTGTTAATGAGTTGCGTCATCATGATGACCCCCATCCCTTTATACGCCCAACGCTCTCCTGGTTCAAATTCTCTAAAAATTGCTCCATCATTGTCATCGATTCCATGAGAATATGTCACTAAATGTCTTAAAGTGGTATCCCCAAGAACATCCCAATCATATTCATCAAAATAATTTCTTGCGTAATCATCTAAACTTTTAATTTTCCCCTCATAGAGGGCATAAGCAACTGCTAGACCCAGGTAACTTTTACGTGCAGAAGCAACATGGAATTGTGATGATTGCGAGATCTTTTTTGATGAAGCAACATTTGAATGCCTTCCGTTATAATGGTTTACTACAATTTTATCATTATGAATAACTATTAATGCCGAAGCTGTACTATAATTAAGCTCTTTTATTTTATCTACATACGAAATTAAGTGTTTATATTCGTCTGTCATCACTCTTATGCCTCCATATATATTTACAACAAAAAAGCCCCCTTGTATAAGGAGGCACTGCGCTGCAAAAAGAATTACATTTAACAAATGACGCCAACATGGGTTCCTACTGTCCTATGTCACCTAATACTATATACTTATATAAGTTGATTCGACACAAAAAATAATATCCTTCTTTTAATGTGGAATTTATCTTTATTTTTTCTTTTCTATAACTATCAAATAAAATATAAGTGCTAATTTACTTAAGTATATATTTCCTAAAGAACATTTACACTCTCCCTTTAGTAGAGTCAATGAAAAGGATGGTGTTTTTATGGATATTTCACTAGCAAAAGGGTTTCAACTATTCTCTCAGGAATTACACCATCATTTATCTGCTCAGATTCTTCAAAGGTTCGCAAAAGATGTAGGGTTTATTCGTCCTGCGAGTAAATTTAAACAGGGCTGAATAAGATAAAATCGTCAATGCCGTTAAAGAAACCGATAATCTTCAAAAAAACGAGCTAAATTAACATAAATAGCTATCAAGAGATAAAAATTTTGTTTTGGGGGTGCCTCAAAATATTAGCTTGATGGGCATGTGACGGTACCCCCTTCTGTACTTTCTTATCATCGATATCCGGTAACAAAGTCAATTGTCTCTCCAAGTCGGAATCCCCCTATTTCAAATTTTGGTTTTTACATTCACATTAGGTACGTGAAATTTTGACATCTCATTGTTGAATAAGGGAAACATGCATAGCAAGTAGCCATCACCATCCACTCTGCATGGTTCCGTTATCCATTAAGCTTTTAATAATTTACGTTTCTTGTTGGTCATCTTCTCTTTTGCTGCTTCTATGTTATTTGCTACCTTTTTATGGTCCTGATCAAATTGAATCATGCTATCAAACATAACTGGTGCTACTGCTTCATCAATGTATTGCAGGTAATCAACTGGCGCTCGTTCTGTCTGATCTACTAAGTACCCATAAATATCAAAATCTGCTCTTGGTATCGACTTCTTACCTTTTGGCTTTTGCGACATCCTTACATAAGATTGAATAATTGATAGTGGTACCACGAATACTGACTTGTCCTTGCTGAATTCAATTAGGAAGAAACAAATCGCTACCATCTTTTCTGCTTTCTCCGGGCAATCCAATTGGTGCTGTGCAATATTCTTTAAATCAAATCGTCCAGCATTCTCTGTAGATTTCGCTTCAAATGCGATAGCTCGTCCTTTATACACGCCGTCATAGTCTACTGTGCTTTTAGCTTCATAGAATCCATTTAGCACACGGCTACCCTTAATTTTTAACACCTTCACAGGAGTCGGACGCTTGTTTATAAGCGCCACTCCTCCTCTTTGATACATTTCGTTTGCTAGATTGATAAGCATTTCAAATGCCATCCCGCGGTTTCCTTGTCCCATTGTTATTCCTCGCTTCCTATTAAAAAAATTATTCTGTTCAGATTGTGAAAGAATGTTAATATTCTTCATAAAGGAGGTCTACTGATGAAAACTTTATGGAAAAAAGTTTCTTTAATTGCTTTCATAGTAATTGTCCTTTTAATAATTTTATATTTTGGCGGCATGTCACTTTTTTGGAACCAGCCCTAAATAAAACTAAACATTCTGTCAATACTGTATATGACATTAGATTTTCTCCTTGTTCCCCCTTGGAGATGAGCAGTTAGTTTTTGCTAACTGCTCTTATATTTATAACAAAGATAAGATTCTTTAGAATGATTATTCTTTATTTCTCAATATAAGGAGCCTTGGATTTTCATTAACACTCCTGTAGTATATAAACAAAGAGTAAGGTAAGAGTTACTCTTTGCCATTTTAGGAAAGGTTCTGTTGGAGACAACAGGACCTTTTTTCGTAAAGAGACGGTTTTGTTTAATTTTTTACCACTAACCACAAAAAATATCTTATAATCGTTATATAATAAATTAAAGTATTAGGAGTAGATCAAATGCCAGTTACACTAGAACTTATTCTTTTCATTCTTATAGCAATTAGTGCTGTTGGCTATTTAATAAAAGAATTTCAAAAAACTAGGAAAAGAACACTTGGAATTTCCATAGAATTTGCAGTTCTTTTCTGGGCGATACGGATAATAGCGAATATCATAATCTAATTTGTAGATTATAAGTCCCAACCTGAATAAAACTCAATATTCCGTCAATAATATAGATAGGCGATAGCCAGAACTCATTTAATGAAGTCCCTAACCTTTCTCCTTTCCCCCTTGGAGAACCAGCCGAGCAGTTAGTTTTTGCTAACTGCTCTTTTATTTGAAATCAAATAGCGTTTTTGTTCAAAATGACGCCCCATTAATTTGGACGCATTTACCAGTATTTTTACCAAAAAATTCATGATATGGTTATTTAGTCGAGTACGTCATTACTTGACGATTACCCTTAGAAGCCCCGCAGACAATCGGGGTTTCTTTTATTTAAGTAACGATTTTGTTCACTTTTATAGCTTGCTATTCCTCATAGTTTTGTTTTTCTTCTAGGACTTTTATAAAGTTAAAGTGTCCATCGAGATAACAATCATTGATATAACCCCCAAAAATATATTTCATTAACTTCGCTTAAAGTAAAATATTCATTTTTTCATTCACCCAAGTTCATAACATATTCTTTTCCTCTGGTAAAATAATGATTAGGTGCCCCATGCGCATTTTATCCACTGGAAATAACACCTTTTACGTACTTAACTATTAGAAACTTCATTTCTGCTACTTCTGCAATAGCAATTTTGTTCACTTTTTCGATACATTTATGAAACATTCATATGTTATCTTCAGAATGTTCAATCCTTTTTATAAAACCGTGTGAGATATACCAAAACAAGAGTCCCTAGAGCCCTAACTCTAGGGACTCTTGTTTTTAAATAAGGATTTTATTTGACTTCAGTTTCTACATAAGACCGACTAGACACTAACATTTTTATGTAGTACAATTTCTATCAGAAAAATGTTAGGAGATTTATTTATGACTTTTGAAGACAATCGTAAATTAGGAATTCAACAAGGATGTATAGTAATAACAGATCAATCACAATATCTTGTTGTTAAAAAGAATGAAAATTATTCTTTATTAAATATCGCAACTACGGAATGTATAAACTTTGAAGTTTCACTTGAACATCTTGAAGAAATGGTCCAAGTAGATTTAAAAGAAAAAATCCAAGATATCATTCCACCAGAGAATATTAAAATCGTAGCTCAAAACAGAATATAAAATGTATTTTCTAAGAGCACTTTCGATAGTGCTCTTTTTTCATAAACAGTTTCAAATAACTATTTTGTTAAATTAATAAAATACAACCGCTTGTCCATTTCACTTTGCTCTATCATTGTATCTACTATTAGTAATACGAATTTTTAGAGGTGAAAATATAATGGACGAGTTTTTATCTTCCGCTGCATTAAATCCGGGTTCAATCGGACCTACACTCCCACCCATGCAACCTTTTCAATTCCCTACAGGTCCCACTGGTTCAACGGGTGCTACTGGTGCTACCGGCAGTAATGGTGATTTTCTATATCCTTTTAACTCCACATTTACATGGATAGATACCCCACCGGACCCTATAATACCTGGTGACCCAATTCCTTATCGTATTGTGGCGAATATAGGAGGATTTAGTGAGACTGTAACATCAGTTCAAGTCGGAAATCGTGGGTTTTCCGCTTTAAAACTTCCCCCTGATCCAATTTAATAAAAAATAGTAATTACTCATCCCACTATGAAAATATAAATATTAAAATCTCTACGTTTAATCAACCGAGCAGTTAGCTTTTGCTAGCTGCTCTTTTATTTTCTTGCTTCAAATTAGTTACCAATTCAACGATATTGTCGTAATAACTCTCTTCAACAAGTAGTACCTTGCCTACACCTTCAAGATACTTCTTCTCCCAAAGCGTTTTATCTTCTCTTATATCCTGTAATTTAATTTAAGACCCTCTTTTCTACAAGATAACTATTTTATTTAAATATTTACCACTATTATTAGTGATATTAGATAATTGCCATATTCCCCTTAAATACTCAATGAATATATTAATAATGAATCAAATAATAGGGGTGAAATTTATGAGCCAATTTAAAAAAGACCCACATATACCATTCCAATGTGCCTTCCCTTTACCTGAAGGACCAAATGGATTACGACAGTTTAAAGTCGGAGTTAACAGCGCTTCACTTCCAAATTTAACAAGTCCAATATTTGTTCCTCTTTCAACAGTAAGCATCACTATTAATAGTCCTAACGATATCATCAGATTCATGGCAACAATACAATCGCAAACTCTTTTCTCATCTGTAAGTTCCACTCCACTTAACGGAACTGTTGTTGGCTTTCGAATTAGACGCATAGCACCAGCTGCAACTATCCAATCTGTTCAAAATACGGATTTTGATGAATTAACTACTACTTTTACAGCTTTTGATAAACCTGGAGTTGGAACCTTTTTCTATGTATTAGAAGGAAACTTGGTACGTAGAACTAATCCTCCTAATACGCTTATTGAAGGTATAGTATCTGTTATCCTCACTGCCGAAGAAATAGCACTTAATTAGCAACCGATAACTCTGATTATCCAAACATGAAGTCCCTCTTAATTTTTCAAAGGGACTTTATTTAAAATGTCTACATACACTTGATCCCAATCAGTAAGGCCATGTTAATCTTTTTAATAGTTCATATATAAATTTCTCTTTTTATGCATGCAGAATTTTAATATCAAATAATGCTTTTGTTCACTTTTTTGGGTTCTGGTGCAAAAATCATTTAATAGAGACATAGAGCCTACACATTCTGTTCAATTCCAGATTATGATGTAATTCCAAACAAGTTATGTACAAATTCAACTTCGTTTTGGATAGACTTCACCTGTCGGTGAAGTTGTCCTTTTTTCATCATATGCATGGCTTCAACACCACTCAATATAGAGGTTGCTGTTTTAAATGACTTGAACCCCAACATAGAACACACGCGTTTCTTAATAAAACGATGATCCTGTTCCACTATATTATTGAGATATCTAACTTGTCTTAGTTGTATGCCTTCAGGCATATGTTTCTCTTCTAATTGAGGTCCATATTGATGAACCCAGCGCATAATCGTTGTGTGAGCAATTGATAATCCTCTTTCCTCCATCATTTCCACCAGGTTACGAAAGCTCAAATTGTACCGTAGGTACCACCTTACTGTTAATAAGATTAGTTCAGGCTGATAATGCTTCTATTTAAACAAATTCTCCTTTTCCATACTGATCACCCACCTTTTATAGAGTAGTACTATCAGTATGTCCAATTTTAAGAGATTTTTTGCACCAAAACCCAATGAATTACAGCAATTACTCACAATTGTATAGAATTCAGCTATATCCTATCCTAACTTTCTATCTGTAAAAAACTTTGCAACAGAATCAACTTTCGCACCTATAAAATAAGTGGGAAGCTTTAGCTATATTGAATTTAGAGTCTATCAATTGTGTACTTGACAACTTGAGTAAAATGAAAAAAACACCTCGATCTTTGGTATAGTGAGATTGCCTAGAAATCACTACCACAGAAGAGGTGCCTTAACAACGATAAATCAAAATAACCAATATCATCAACTACCAAAAGAACTTAATTCTATTTTTTTTGAGCTTGAAATGAATATCCAGCTAAGGATGCAGTCTATCGCCGTTTCCTGCTACTGTTTAGTACGAATACGATTAAAAAAGTAACTCGCCTTACGAAAAAAACCCGCTCCAAAGTTTTGATTGTGCTTATGATTGTAACCGCAGTAAAAAGGTTGAATTGCTGGCACACTATTTTGAAACCTTGGTTAGCTATTCAAACTTTGAAGTATTTACTGTTTTTTAATCAATGAGTAAGGGGCAAAATTCAAAGTATATGGTGGCACTATTTGTACTTCGTCCTGTAATCTTTGCTCATCGAATAAACCTAGAGCTATCACCCATGCCTTCAGTTGAACACCCTGATGACTGAGCTAAGATAAATTATGGATGAAGTGCCCGTGCCATAGCATCAAAATAATTCTGACTGGCACGCTGACTTACTACGGCTTCAGGCACAAATACTTCAAAGCAATGGAAGCAGCCGGGGTAGAGGTGAAATTCAACGTCTACTCCTGCTTGTGCAAGTCGTGTTACATATTCAATGGTTTCATCTCGAAATAAATCGAGTTGACCTACACATGTATAAGTTGGCGGTAGCCCGGCTAAGTTTTCTGCTCTCGAAGGTACAGCATAGGGAGATAGCTCGTTGGAATCTTTCTCCTTGCCCAAGTACATACTCCAAGCCGTCAAATTGTTTGCTCTATTCCATGTTGCGTGGTCTTCTGTAATCTCATAGCTTGATGGTGTTATGTTGCGGTTGTCAAGCATCGGATACAGCGGCATCTGGAATATAATAGACGGACCTCCTTTATCCCGAGCCATTAACGCAAGCGCTGCTGTTAGTCCACCGCCTCCACTTGCACCGGCGATCGCAACTCGATTCACATCAATGCCTAGCGAGTCTGCCTCATTTGTCATCCAAACCAAGCCTGCATAACAATCTTCGATAGCCGCTGGATAAGGATGTTCGGGAGCAAGTCGATAATCGACAGACACAACAACGCATTTAGCAGTCTGAACAAAGCGTTCACACAAAACATCGTCCATATCGGGGTGTCCCATTACGTATCCGCCACCGTGAATCCACAGCATAGCTGGAAGTTTATCAAGATTGTTCTCAACGGGTTCGTAAACTTTAACTAACATCTCGCCGGCAGCGCGAGGAATCATTCGCTTGGTCATGTGTACAAGTTCTGATTTTTCTAAATGTGGATTCGACAAGAGACTTCGACTCGACTCTAAATTCTCCTCTAATTGAAAGCCTGGAAATTGTGAGAAAGCCTGTTTTAATTCTGGTAATACTCGACTGTCAATTTTCATATAAATTCCTCCAGGTAAATAATGAGACTTGATTCAATTCTTATGGAATGATTAACGGAATAGATGTGTCTCCGGTTCTCCTTCAGCTTCCCATTTGGCAATTTCCTCTCGTACACGAGGGGCAACTTCTGTTCCAAGCAATTCTATGGAACGCATGACTTGATCATGTGGCATGGTACTTAATGGTACATACATCATAAAGCGTGTAATCCCTACATGCTTACGAAGATGTATGATTTTTTCGGCGACTGTATCTGGATCACCAACATACAACGCCCCTTCAAAACTTCGTGCAGCATCAAAGCTGGAACGATCATAATAAGGCCAACCCCGCTCTTTGCCAAGTTTATTCATGCCTGCCTGAGTGGACGGGAAAAATGTATCTGCTGCCAATTCCGTATTCTCTCCAACAAATCCAATCGAATGAGATCCCACCTGAAGTTTTGATACATCATGACCAGCGTGAGCCGCCGCTTTCTTATATAGCTGTACAATTCGTGCAAAGTGCATTGGGCTACCACCAATAATCGCCAGCATAAGTGGTAATCCCAGAAAACCGGCACGGATAGCAGACTCCTGATTTCCACCGCTACCAACCCATATCGGTAAAGGATTTTGAACAGGTCTTGGATACACACCTAAATTATTGATTGCTGGTCGATGTCCGCCTTCCCAAGTCACTTTTTCGGACTGACGTATTTTGAGCAGTAGGTCCAAATGTTCTTCAAAAAGTTCTTCATAGTCCTTCAAGTTATAGCCAAACAATGGAAAAGATTCGATAAAGGAACCACGACCCGCCATAATCTCTGCGCGTCCATTTGAAATGCCATCCAGTGTAGAAAAATCCTGAAAAACGCGCACAGGATCAGCTGAAGAAAGCACGGTTACTGCACTCGCAAGCCGTATCTTTTTCGTTTGTGGTGCCGCCGCTGATAGAACCATCGCTGGAGAGGATGCTGCATAATCCTTCCTATGGTGCTCACCAACACCAAACACATCAAGTCCTACTTGATCAGCAAGAACGATTTCTTCAACAACTTCACGCAATCGCTGTGCGTGACTTATCACTTCACCACTATGTACATCTGGTTTCGTTTCTACAAAAGACGTAATACCTATTTCCATTTGTTATCTCTCCTAGTCCAATTAGATTTTAAGTCGAAAAAATTAATCATTTCCTTTATGGTAGTAACGTGTTTCTCATATTGGCTAACACACGTTTATTTCATTAAATCTTAACCCGTCTGGTCATAGCCCAAAAAAGAAGAGCGAAAGCACTGACAGATGCTCCGAGTAAGGAAACCCCTCCCCAGCCAAAGTATGCGTATATTTGAGTCGAAGCAATTGAACCACCAGCACTGCCGATAGAATAAAACACCATATATCCAGCAGTAAGTCGACTCCGTGCTTCTGTATGCAATGGAAGGATCATGGTTTGATTCGTGACATGTATTGCCTGTACGGCCAAATCAAGTAGAACTATCCCTATCACTAATGCGATTAATGACTGCTCTATATAACTGATGAACAACCATGAAATCAATAATAGAGCTAAAGCAATACCTGTCGTTCGTTGTCCGTAACCTTGATCGGCCAATTTCCCTGCCCGTGCCGCAGCTAAGGCTCCAGCCACACCTACAAGACCGAATGCGCCAATTGCACTATGAGATAGAGCAATTGGCGGTGTGCTAAGTGGCAGTACTAATGAAGTCCACAAAATGCTGAAATCAGCAAAAATCAGCATGGCTAGAACGGAGCGAACGCGTAACGTTCGTTCTTGAATAAACAAAGCAAGCACCGATCTAATCAACTGAGGATAGGATAGCGATTTTACCTCGCGCTCAACATTGGGCAACAACTTTAAAAACATAAAAACCATCAAAAGCATGAGCGCAGCAGAAAATAGATATACGGAACGCCACCCCGCAAGATCTGTTAATATACCAGCAAAAGTCCGTGCGAGAAGTATGCCAATGACTATCCCACTTGTTACAACGCCAACGACACGTCCTCGTTCTGTAGGGGAAGCGATGGTCGCTGCAAACGCCACGAGAGTCTGTGTCACAACGGCAAGCAGACCCACCAAAGCCATACCTGCGAAAAGTACCATGCTAGAGAAGGCAGTACCAACTATAACCAGAGCTGTTGTAGATAATAGCATCTGACCAACAATTAGACGTCGCTGGTTTAACAAATCTCCAAGCGGTACGAGTAGTAGTAAGCCCAATCCATAAAAAATCTGTGTAATGGTAATAACAACACCAATAATGGAATGGTCAATACCAAACTCATTAGATAGTTGATCAAGCAACGGCTGTGCAAAGTAAATATTGGCAACAGACATTCCACAGGCAGTCGCAAACAATAATGCCAAAGCATGAGACATGGATGGCTGTTGATTCAAATTAGGTTTTGTTATGGAAGATTTATCACTTATCTTAGTGTAGAGTGGATCATTTTCTAGATTTGTCTCTGTTTTGCACATACCTTAACCTCCAATCATTTTAGATTTTTCATTATAACATACCGTTTGGTACAATATAATTACTGGTAAATATAACTTAATCTTATTCATGATGTCAACGATTTATTTGCACTAAAGTTAATGTTATATTAAATGAATGGAGATTGGTTTGACATAGATAATGGCTAACTATATAATAATTACATACTGTTTGGTAATAAAAACAACAATTGTAATTACCTACACACCTATCCTAAAACAATTAATAAAATTAAAGTTTGAGGAGGAGAATTCTTAATGGCAAGAACCCGCGAATTTGATGAGGATCAAGTTTTAGATTTAGCAATGCAGTTATTTTGGGAGAAGGGCTATGAGGCTACCTCATTAAGTGATCTTACTTCTAGAATGGGCATTCAACGCCCTAGTATTTATTCGGCTTTTGGAGATAAGAAAGAATTGTTTGAAGCCGCACTTCGCAGATATACAATGTCTCGGGCCTCTGATACACGAACTAGGCTTCAAAGTCACTCCTCTGTAAAAGAGGCATTTTCTATTTTCTTTGCCGATGTCGTCAATGAAGAATACGCAGGAGATCTTAGTAAAGGTTGTTTTTGTATCAATACAATGGTTGAACTAGCACCTCATGATGAGCGATTTGAAATTTTGACCAGAGAACATCAAATGTACCTCGCCGTCATTTTTCAGGAGACGATCGAACGTGGAATCCAATCAGGTGAGCTGGAAGTCAACACAGATGCAAAGTCTTTGGCACAGGCACTGATTGTAGCGTTAATCGGCCTAACGGTTATGATGAAATCTCGCCCCCAACGTTCATTTGTCGACAATGTAATAGCAGCGACGCTCACATTACTTAAGTGACATGATTGTATATGAAAGTACGAAAACTATACTTTTATAGGGATACAGCCACATCACCATCAAGTTAAAATTTTATAATGCCCCAAAATGAAAAATTAGAGTCTTTTATAGCAATGAAGTTCATTTTTATCGTTTTTGGGGCAACCTGTTCTGTTAGATTGATGGATATGTGGTACTAACCCATAATAGGCGAATAAAGTTACGTTCAAATTCCGCAAAAGAAACAAATAAATGAAACATAAATTGACCAGTAGCACTTGAACGATCCATTGTAATCTTTTCATAAACACTATAAAAACTAATTCCTCGTTCATTCAATTCATTAACAATCTGAACAAAGATAAGTTTACACGGTTTTTAAACAAAAGACGAAATTCTATAATTTTTGTTCAATATTAACGTGTCCGGAAACATACAATTTTCTGGACATGATAAAGCAATTTAGTTTCCATGCAAAATACTGGCTAACTGAAGTTCTTTGATAACTTGATATATGAGGTTGCAGGAAGAAAATTGAGTGCGAAAACCAAGCCATTCGGTTCCTGCGTAAAATATCAACCGTACCAAAAGAGCGTCCAAGCGTTGGACATCTAGGGATGGAACACCCCGAAGTAACGCTCAGGGAGACGAAAAGTTGCTTTCATTGTGGAACTGAGAATCTCCCACTTCAAGCCTTGCTAAGTGGCGAGTAGTTCACAAAGTATACTAAAGGTATTCCTTGTCTACTTTTCACAGCAATTGATAGTAATTTCTTATTTTGGGGAAATGGATGGTAACTCTTGTATACTTTCCTTCTTGTGATTGAATAGAAATATCATGTCCCAATTTCAAAACCATTTGTTTTGCAAGATACAGTCCCATCCCAGTAGATTTTGTATGGGTTCTTCCAGTAAAACCTGTGAATCCTCTTTCGAATACACGGTGTATATCTTCTTGCTTTATCCCAATGCCTGTATCTTGAATGATCAATCGTTTTTCTTCATTATCTTCCTCAAAACGGAAAAAAACTTCTCCACCTTCATTTACATACTTTAAAGCATTTGCTGTAATTTGGTCTATGATAAATGCAAGCCATTTACTATCGCTTTGTACGAATTTCTGAGCTTCCTCCATATGAAAGTGAATTCGTTTCGAGATAAAGATTTTGGCATATTTCTTTACACTTTGTTTAATGACTTGATCCAGCTGCACATCTGTAATGAAATAGTCTTTAGAAAATGAGTCAATCCGTGAATAGTAAAGAGCCTGTTCCACGTAATTATCAATTTTGTTCAGCTCGTCTTCAAACTTATCTATAAGAAAATCTACTGTTTTTCCCGTACTGTTTTCAATAAGTAAACTACTTGCGGCAATTGGAAGCTTTACCTCGTGAACCCAGGACATAATAAAATCTTGGTGATCCAATTTCTCGTGAATCAACTTTTGAAGTTGCTTAGAATGCTTGTCCCGTACTATTTTTATCATTTTGACATATAAAGCTTGTTCATAATTTTGTGGCTCAAGCATTTCTACAGGAAAGTCTTCCTTCTGATTCTCAATTAAATCATTTAGTTCTAGGTAAAAAGACCTCCGGTAATAATATCCAATAGTAATATACAGACTTACGGAGAGAAAACAAATAACGTGAGTATAGAGCAGATTTTGAATAACGAGATGCCGACTATCGTTTACAACCATAATTAATGAAACAAACAACATTAATATGAAGTACAGTATGAAAAAGAATCGTTTATCTTTTATATATTGAAAAAAACTCATAAAATAATATACCCGTATCCTTTCTTAGTGGTAATGAAACCTTCTTTACCGAGGTCAGTAATTTTTTTGCGTATCCGTGCAATGTTAACCGTTAAGGTGTTTTCGTCCACGAATCTTTCATCAGCCCAAAGACTGCGCATTATCTTTGTTCGGCTTACAACTGTCCCTTTATTTTGCATGAGAAGTTTTAAAATAATAAATTCATTTTTAGTTAGCGTGATCTCTTCATTCACATAAGACACATTGTAGGTTTTAAGGTTGAGCACAATTCCATCATGCTCAATAACTTTTAACTCTATGTCTTCTATATACGTATACGTCCTACGCAGGAGTGCATTAACCTTTGCCATTAAAACATCTGTGTGGAACGGTTTATTAATAAAATCATCCCCACCCATATTCATCGCCATTACCATATCCATTGGTGTATTACGAGACGAAAGAAAAATAATCGGTGCTTTTGAAGTTTCTCTAATTTTATTACACCAGTAAAATCCATCAAATGATGGTAAATTAATGTCCATTAGTACAAGATGAGGACTATTTTTAAAAAACACTGATAATACTTGGTCAAAATCTTCTACCTTTACTGTAGTAAATCCCCATTTTTCTATTGTCTCTCCCAACATATCTCGAATCGTTTTTTCGTCTTCTACAATCATAATTTTCATGGTTATTCCCCCAAAATCTTATATTAAAGATAATTTGTGTTATATGTTACGCGCTCATACTTCTGCATTAAATTACGATAGCATAATCGTCTATATCACATTATAGTGGAAAAGATAACGAAAAAAGGGATATTTATTGTAAGGTGACAAAACTGTAAGGTTAACCTACACAACTGTAAGGTTATCGAAGGGTTACATCATATAGAATAAAACCTGTAAGAAAAAAATAACTTCTTTGATGGAGGAATTATATATATGAAATCAATAGTAGACGCAAAACAAATCAAAAAAATGTATGGAACAAAAGGAAATACATTTACTGCATTACATGATATTGATTTAACTGTTCGCGAAGGTGAGTTTGTTGGAATTATGGGACCTTCAGGTGCCGGAAAGTCCACACTTTTAAATATTTTGGCGACCATAGATCAGCCAACGTCCGGTGAGATCTTAATTGATGGGACAAGCATACTAAACATGAAAGAAGAACAATTATCCGCATTCAGGCGAGATAAACTCGGTTTCATTTTTCAAGATTACAATTTATTAGATACGTTAACAGTGAAAGATAATATTTTGTTGCCACTTGCACTAGCAAAAATGGATGTGCAAGAAATAGAAAACAGAGTTAACGAGATTTCAGAGCGTTTTGGTATTCGTTCCATTTTAGATAAATACCCATATCAAATTTCAGGTGGGCAGAAACAGCGCACAGCTGCTTCGCGTGCGATGGTATCTAAACCCAGCTTAATATTAGCAGACGAGCCGACTGGCGCACTCGATTCAAAATCGGCAGCAGACTTATTGGAGAGCTTGCAAAAATTAAGCCAAGAAGATAAAGCAACCATCCTCATGGTAACACATGATGCATTTGCAGCTAGCTATTGTAAACGCGTGTTATTTATTAAAGATGGCAAGCTGTTTACCGAACTCGTAAAGGGGAATTCTTCCGGCAAAGATTTTTTCAAAAAAATATTAGATGTATTGTCCATTCTTGGAGGTGGTACAAGTGACGTTATTTAGTTTAGCGAAAAAAAATATTAAAGGGAATTTAAACAACTACCTTCTCTACATTTTCTCTATGGTGATTAGTGTCGTGATTTGCTATACTTTCAACTCATTATTGTATACACCAGAAATTAAAAATGCCGTTAATAATATGGCAGGTACAATGTCACAAACCTCTTTTGTTTTAATAGGATTCGTAGCGGTTTTCATCGGATATTCTAATGCATTTTTTACGAAAAAGCGTAAAAAAGAAGTAGGTATGTACTCCCTACTTGGCGTGAGAAAAAAAATCATCGCAAGAATGCTATTTTTTGAAAATGTAATTATCGGGGCTATCACTTTAATATGCGGGCTCGTAATAGGAGTCATTTTATCCAGATTGTTTATCATGTTACTCCTTAAACTCGTCGGTGCTCCGGTCGAAGTAAGTTTTAGCGTTCCTATGGAAGCCATTATGAATACCACTATTACATTTACGGTCATTACAATTTTTACATCCCTTCAATCGTATCTTTTAATTTATCGCTTTAAATTAATTGAATTATTCCAAGCAGAGAAAAAAGGAGAGAAAGTACCAAAATCATCTATCGTTTCTGCCGTAGTTTCGATCATTTTACTCGTAAGTAGTTATTGGCTTATGTTTAACGAGGCAGCAATGCTTTCTATGCCTCTTGTTGCTATTGGAACGTATTTATTATTTCGTTCTTTAACTGTGTATTTACTAAAGCGTGCACAAAAAAATAAACCGAACTACTATAAAGGGATTAACATCATTGGAACATCTCACTTGTTGTATCGTATAAAAGGAAATGCCCTTATGCTTACAGTTATCGCATTACTAATTTCTGTAGCACTACCATATCTTCAAGCTAGTTTCTCTGAATATTCAATCACTGAAAAAGATGCTCATGAAACAGCTCCTTTTAGCTATATTCATCTTTCAAAAGATGAAACATCCGACAATCAAATCAAACGGGTTATTTCAAAAGACAAAGATCATCCGATTACAGCGCAACTAGATATCCCGATTATTCAAGTAAAAGGGAATACTTCAGCACCATTCCAAGATAAAATTGATCTTTCTGTTAATTTGATTTCAGAGAGTGTATTTCATAAAATGAACAATATTCTAAAATTAGGAGATATACCAAATCTTTCTGGTGAGCATGCTATAGCATTTAAGCGATACATTAATCAACCAGCCACTGATTTTATTAATCACCAAGTCAACATTCTGTTACCCGAGAGAAATTATACTTTTAAGCTCAACAAATTAGAAAAAAAATCGATACAACTAACATCTGGTTCTGAGCTTCTTTACATTGTAATTGATAATGAAATGTTTGACAGTGTTGCAAAACAAGTCAGTCCAATCACATATAAAGCTTATAAAGTAGAGGATGAAAAAACAACCAAAGAAACATCTGAGATAGTAATGACACTAGCAGGAAACGATACTCATATGCGTACATTCTACGAAGAGTATAAAAAAATAAAGGCACTTACAGGAATGAAAATCTTTGTAGTTAGCTCTTTAGCATTAGTTTTACTAGTGGCAACAGGAAGTGTTATTTACTTCAAACAGCTAACAGAAGCACATTCAGATAAAAATCGTTATGAAATTTTACGAAAAATCGGTGTAAATAGAAAAGAAGTACGAACTACGATAGCAAAACAAACATTATTTATATTTCTCCTTCCGTTAATTATTGGGATACTAAATGCAGCCATGTTAACAATGTCAGTATCCTTACAATATAGCATGGACATACAGCAAAATATCATTTCATTTATTTATGCTATGACAACGTATGGTGTAATCTACCTTATTTACTACGTGTTAACCATTAATTCCTATAATAGAATTGTGAATAAATAAACATGAACCATCTCTCGAATATCGGGAGATGGTTTAATATATTTAACAAAATAAGATGCATAGTGAACAGTGGGCTAATTAAGATATGTCTAAACGTACAATTTGAACGCATTTTACATTGCTCCAAAATCAATCAGAAATTGTACGGACATTCAAAATTTTTTCTTATCTAATTTTTCTTGTATTACGATCATAGAATTACGAATTTGATTAATTTCACTATTAGTTAATCCATTAAATAATTGATATATTTGTTCATCTGACTGAATATTGATTTTATCTAGCAATTCCTCACCTTTTTTTGTCAAAAAAAGAAAGTTTTTTCTACTATCTATTGCTGAGCTTTTCTTCTTTATTAATTCTTCCCTCTCTAATTTACGTAAAATTCTACTCATATAGCTTCTATCAATATTAAGTTCTTGCACGAGATTATTCGCAAAACAATTAGTTTTTTCACTTATCTCAAATAGTATCCGTGCTTCGGTTAATGAATATTCTGTATCTAGAAATTGATTATTAAATAAATCAAGTACCTTCGTATAAAAACGATTGAATTGTCTAATATCATTAATAAATTCTTTATCCATAGTTCCTCCTTTAGTTGACTTAATCCACATTTAACATTAACATAACTGTATCCTTATAATGTGGACTCAGTCAACATTTAGGGGTACAATTTTCGAAATACTTGGAACTTTCGTGAAGAAACTAATTGAAGGAGAGATCATATGATTATTCGGGAAATTAAAAAAGAAGATAATGTGAAAATTAAAAAAATAATACAAAATTCATTAAAATCACTTGGATTAGCGATTCCTGGAACAGCTTATTTTGATCCTCAACTTAACGATCTTCACCAATATTATACTGATTTAAAACACGGAAAATATTGGATAGTAGAAATGGAAGGAGACGTAGTTGGTGGAATTGGTATAGCGCCGTTTAACGAACCTGAAAAAGTTTGCGAATTACAGAAGTTATACTTAAGTCCCCAAACACAGGGCTTAGGATTTGGAAAGAAGTTAATGGAAAAAGCTTTATCATATGCTGCTAAACATTATACAAAGTGCTACTTAGAAACACAGCATGAATTAAAAACTGCATGTATACTATATGAAAAATTTGGATTTACGCTTTTACATGAGCCATTATCAGGTTCTGATCATTCTGCTATGAATGCGTGGTATATAAAAGATTTAAATTAACAATAAGGAAAATTTTTATTACACCTGATTTACACGGAGATGCTGGTATTGGTATTGGTATTGGTATTGGTATTGGTATTGGTATTGGTATTGGTATTGGTATTGGTATTGGTATTGGTATTGGTATTGCTTCTGATTGCATCAAGAGTATAGGCACGTTATAATAATCTCTAATTACATTCAAAGAGGTGCAAGAAATGAATAAAACTGAACTAACAAAAATGGTAGCAGAAAAAGCAGAACTTACACAAAAAGAGGCAGCAGCAGCAACACAAGCTGTATTAAATGCTATAACAAATGCGCTTGCAAATGAAGAGAAAGTACAGATTCTTGGCTTTGGTACATTTGAAGTGCGTGAAAGATCTGCACGTACAGGACGTAACCCACAAACAGGTGAAGAAATGCAAATCGCTGCTTCAAAGGCACCTGCTTTTAAGGCGGGAAAAGAATTAAAAGAGGCAGTAAAATAATTATACATAGTGAAACAGGACCTGATATATGAATATCAGATCCTGTTTTTTATTTAGTTGATTCTAAAAGAGCGTTACTCATATCCATTCCTCCTTGAACGTAACCTATAACTTGTCATATACTATCTATGCATCTAGATTTTCATTTTTGATCTGAGCAGTTAGCTTTTGCTAGCTGCTCTTTTATGCTAATTCTGAAGTAATTAAAATGGGTATGTTCTCCATTTCCGCAAACTCACATATATATTCTTTTAATTCCTTGCCCTGATTCTCTTCTAAACCTGCCACCGCATTTAAATACTTCCCAAAGGCGAACGCTCTAGAAATCTCATCGACGGGCCCCTCTTTTGCAACTTCTGAAGCTGATTCTTCTGCATAAACTGCATAAGCCTTCTCAACTGATTCCGCCACTACTAACGCCCAATATTCTTGTTTAATAAACTCAAAGTATTTCATATCCATCCCCCTATTCGTCGCAAATATTTTAGTATAAAAGTTTACTTTCAGGTTTATTTAATTCAAGTCCAATATCAAAATGAAAAGCACCTGTGATATACACAAAGTGCTTTTCTCTTGTCAATTTATATATTTTCTTCTAATAAATTAATTTCTTTCGAATCGTACTTTTCTAGGTCCCTCGGTATTTCATCGCACTGTTTTGTGGAAATTGTTCCATCCTCATTTACCAACCTGTTTATGCTTTTTTTAAAATTTGCACCGAACCAACAATTTCTTCATATTACTTATTATCCATTATTGGCTGGAGCCTCTCCTGTATTCCCATCATTACTTGGTTGCGTTGGCGTTCCATGGCCATCCCCATTGTTTGGCGGCGTTGTATTTCCTTGGTCATCCCCATTGTTTGGCGGCGTTGTATTTCCTTGGCCACTACCATTGTTTGGCGGCGTTGTATTCCCTTGGCCACTACCATTGTTTGGTGGCGTTGTATTTCTTTGGCCACTACCATTGTTTGGTGGCGTTGTATTTCCTTGGCCACTACCATTGTTTGGCGGTGTTGTATTTCCTTGGCCACTACCATTGTTTGGCGGTGTTGTATTTCCTTGGCCACTACCATTGTTTGGCGGTGTTGTATTCCCTTGGCCACTACCATTGTTTGGTGGCGTTGTATTTCCTTGGCCACTACCATTGTTTGGCTTACTTTGCTTTTGCTCTTCTGGCTTCTTTAATTCCTCTTGTTTCTTTTGCTTTTCTTGTTGCTTAATTTGATTATTATTACTTGACTGTTCAGTTGTATTTGGAGAAGAATCACGTTTCTCACCTTTAATACGTAATTCGCTACCTTCTTGAACTACACTGTTCGGCATTTTAAAGCGTGATTTATCTGTAGCCATCTTGCTCATCATTTCTTTAAAAATCAACTGAGAAATTTTCGTATTTTTACTACTAATATAATCGTCTTTACTATCTTTTATATATCCAGTCCATACTGCCATCGTATATTGTGGTGTATAACCAGCAAACCAACTATCACGAGTTGCACTTTCTGGTAAATTATATTGTGCTATTTGTTCTAAAGAATAGTTTGTTGTACCTGTTTTACCCGCTACATCTAAAGAATCTATATTAGCTGCTGTACCCAATCCAGATGAAACAAAAGTACGAAGCATATCAGTAATCATATATGCTGTAGAATCCTTCATAACTCGTTTTGGCTTTTGCTCAAAGCTTTTTGATTTACCATCTGGATAAACTACTTTCTTAACAAAATGCGGCTTCGTATACTTACCATCATTACCAAATGCCGCGTAAGCACCTGCAATTTCAGTTGGTGACGCTTCATTTGTACCAATCGCTGTTGACTCGGTCGGTGCTACATTAAAGGTAATACCTAACTTTTCAGAGAAAGCTTTTGATTTATTAATTCCTACTTCTTTTGCAGTTTTAATAGCCGGGATATTTCGGGATGTTTTCAATGCATCACGCATTGTAATTGGTCCTAAATGCTTTCTATCTGCATTTCTAACTTCTTGTCCTGTTGAATACTTAAATGGAGAGTCATCAATTTGATGGTAAGTAGCCCATTTTAAATATTCAATTGCAGGAGCGTAATCAAAAATTGGTTTCATTGTTGAACCTGCTGATCGATCTAATTCAATCGCTATATTATGTCCTTTAAATACAGCTTTATTTTCACCGCGTCCGCTACCAATTGCACGAACTTCTCCTGTTTTCGTATCCATAAATGTGAAAGCCCCTTGAAATTTCTCATTTGGATAATTAATAATATTTTCATTTAAAAGCTTGTCCGCAAAATCCTGTGCCTTTGAGTCTAATGTTGTATAAATTTCTAAACCGTCAGATCCAATATTAGCATCTGGTAATTCTTTTTCTACTTCTTTCACAACCGCATCCATAAATGCAGGATATGGCATTGCTTGAAGTTCTGTTGCAGATTTAAGCCCATCTGTTACTTTAACCTGTGAGGCTTTTTCCATTTCTTCTTTTGTTATATAACCATGTCGATTCATTAATTCTAGTACAACGTTTCTTCTTTCTGTTGCCCTTTGAACATTTTCTTTTTTCGTTGGATCATAGTTATTTGGTGCTTTTGGTAAACCGGCCAACATTGCAACTTCTGGTAATGTTAAATCTTTCAATTCTTTACCGTAGTAGTTTTGTGCTGCTGTTGCGATTCCATATGAACGGTTACCTAAATTAATTTTATTTAAATACATCTCTAATATTTCATGTTTTGAATATTGTTGTTCTAGTTTATACGCCAAATATATTTCCTGAACCTTACGCTTTGACGTTTTTTCCATCGATAAGAAGTAATTTTTAATAACTTGCTGCGTAATCGTACTTCCACCTTGAGAGCCGTAATCCCCTTTTAGGCTGACTAAAACTGCACGTGCAGTACCTTTAAAGTCTACGCCACTGTGCTCGTAAAAACGTGCATCTTCTGTCGCTAAAAATGCATTTTCTACTAATTTAGGAATTTGATTATACATAATATTCGTTCGTTTTTCTTTCCCATATTCATATATCAATTTTCCATCTTTATCATAAATTTTTGAGGATAACGGATTAACAAGTTTTGCTTTCTCAAGTTTTGGCGCATCCTTGATCATAACGAAAAAGGTAGCAACCCCTGCGACTAATCCTACAATACCAAGTAGTAAGCAACTGATTAAAAATTTGCGAAAAAACGATGTTTTACCTTGTTGTTTTTTAGAAGCTGGTTGTTTTTTCTTTTTAACTTGTCTTCGCTCCTCTCGAGAACGATAATTTTCTGACATGCTACTTTCTCCTGCCTTTCAATTCTCCCGTTGATTTACTTGAAATTATTGAGGTCACTTTCAGAAATATACTTATATTTAAAAAGTGTGTTAACCGGAATCAGTCAATATTTTCCTAATCTATAGTTTATAAAACTAAGATTAACTCTTGAACAAACTATTTTCATCTCTATTCTTTATAATAATGCTGCCCCTTTAAGCAAGGAAATTGTGAGCTGTTCCTCATCTCTTTGTACTATATCTAATATTTGTAATAGTGAGTTCTTGGACCACTCGTCTAATATAGTGGTTCTTGTTAGCATAATGGTAATGAAATGAAAAGAATGTAAAAAACGATTCTTTTGATGTAAAAAAGAATCGACTTCTAATTTTATCCTATAGATGGTATGGAATATAGGGAATCAGAAAGCAAAGGTAAAATCAACGCCCTCACTTGAGAGCATCTATTGTAACCTTGGCAATCTGCGCGATTAGCTCAGTATTATATATAGCATCTTGACCGGACAGAATTGCAATGATAATCGGCTCTCTGGTTCTCTATTCGGTGGCTAAACGATGGCAATTTCATTAGGTGTTCCGTAGCTTCTGGCTCCAGATTTATCATCGACTTCCCAATCTTTTGGTACACCAGCATGGATGAGTTCGTCTCCTGTAGCGTTTCCGCGCATCCAATCCGTAGGGATTTTACGTTTATCAGTTTGGAGTGCATCTCTGACCGTGAAAGCCTTAAGATTGGTAGCAAGTGTTTTTGCTGTACTTGTATCACAAATGTCTCCCTGAATAGCTTCTTTCATATCCGGCTCAAAGCAATCAGCCAAGGTAACCTTATTACCATTCTGTCTAAGTACTTTTTCAAATCCTTTAGGTCCGTCTAATTTCTTGAATAAAATATTCCCCGCAGTGTTATCACTGTAACGAATAGCAGCCTCTGCAATTTCCCCAAGAGTCATGCCGGTATCCACGTGTTTCTCTGTAACTGGTAAATACTCTACTAAATCATATTTTGTATAAGTGATAACTTCATCTAATTTGTCAATTAGGTATTGTAGTAACAATGCCCATGCAACCAGAGCCTTAAAGGTAGATACGTAAACAAACCATTCATTAGGTGATCGATAAGTAACTGCCCAGTTTGTACCGGTGTCGATTTCATAGACACCCAGTCGAGCGTCAAACTTTTTCTTTTGCTCCCACCTACAATGGTTCACCTATAAAAAGTTTTACACTTGCAAGACTTAAACTTAGTATTCCAACACACATCCCTATTTTTAACATTCTTGTACTTTTCAAGATAATCAGTCCTTTCGTATTTTGCAGTACTTAAAATAGATGTCAAATCAGGTTCAGTGTATTGAGTTTGAGCACTAAGTTTTTAGGATTACACTTAATAGACAATCTAAGTAATAAATTTGTTCCAGATTTACAAATAAATTAAATTCAAGATAAAATAAAATCTTTGGTTTGTATAGTAACGGAACAAAAATGGTAATAGGAGTACGGCAATATCACCATCAAGCTAAGGTCTTGAAGTACTCCCTAAACGAAAATTTTCTTTCTTTACAGGGAGTTACTTTGAGAAGTCAGGTCACTTTTTTCGTTTTGGGGGCTAATTAGTTTTTTAACTTGATACGTTATGCTGGAACCCAATATATAATTATAGTTATAGATAATTGTAGTTCTTAAATACAGTTATCATGTTGATATTCTTCAAAAATATTTAGATGTTGATAGTATGATACTAAGGTATGTTATTCTGAAAGTATAAGATACGGATATTGCCTTATGATTTCTACTAATTTTCATCCAATTTCCTTTCTTACAGTGCTTTTATTAATGAAATTAGGTAACGTTTTACTGATAAAAGCCAATTTTCAAAGATAATTACAGATTTTGCGATACAGGAAACCCATATCGGACTTTAGGAATGGGATGAAGTATCGCTTTTTCATAGAAAAACAGTTGTGTTTTGGTTATACTGAAACTTTAGACAAGCACAAGTCTTTAAAACGACAATGTGTTCCTTGAAAACAAGATGTCATATGGAGTTCGGTAGCCGAATTCATGCTATCGGTAAAATGAAATGTGTCGTCAAGAACTAGACGCTAAAACAAATGAACACGAACCTGTACGGTATGGTATGGTGATAGTACCGTAGCTCACGAACCTATACGGTCTGTCGTGAGAGTGGTGATGGCACACCGCAATCTTACACGTCAGCGATACCAGAAATGGACTTCGCCTTTGGTAGCTAGAATCCCACTGACGTTTGTCAGCTTGACCCTTTAGGGGGGAGTGTCAAATACTATAAACGTTGATCTTTCTGGAAATTCAGGTGGAAATGGTCTGCATCATTGTATACACCAAATTCATATCCTTTCTCTTTATAAAATTTAATAATTTCAGGAAGAGCTTGTAATGTCTGTGGTTTTTCATGCATCAAAACAACTTCTATATCTTCTGTCGTTTGTTTTTTTACATTTTCTGCAATCTGAGTTGAATTATCTTTTAATTCCCAGTCATGAGAATCAATCGTCCAATCCCAGACTTTTATTCCAGATTCTACAATTTGCTTACGAATTTCTTCGCTTTTTAGACCTGGTGCGGAACCATATGGTGGGCGAACTAATTTAGGGTTTGTACCTGTAATTTCATGTATAAGAGCTAGAGTTTCTTTCATCTCTGGTACAAATTGCCCATTTTTATATAACTTATTGCTATTATGTGTCATACTATGTGCACCAATATAATGCCCCTCTTTTATTGCTCGTTTTACATTTTCCTGAAGACTGGTATTTTGCAAATTACTTCCTTGCATGAAAAATGTTGATTTTACATTTTCCTCTTTTAATACATCCAAAAATTGACCAGTTAATGCGCTCGGACCGTCATCAAATGTTAAGTAGACTACTTTTCCTACAGGTTTTCCATCCGGCCTTTTTTGTTTTGTCGGTGGTGTTTCACTTTTCTTTTCTTGTTGCTGCGTGTTAACTTGTTTAATACTTTCTTGAGCTACCCCTTTCGCAGGAGTGGAATTAAATTTTCCAATTAATAAGAACATGAAACAAGCCGTTGCTAGAACAGCTCCTAGCGATATTATTGCCTTAGTTATTACACCTGTTTTATTTTTATTTTTTGATTTTTTCATTATTTATCTATCCTTTCTCTATTGATTTTTATATCAATTATTTATAAATCCGAACCTTTATTTGGTTGACTCAGTATTTTCAACCGGTTCTTACAATAAATAGATTAATAGAGAGGGATAAAGATAAAATGCAGATAATGTCGAAATTAGTTAAAGAATACTTTAATTCCCTCTTTAGAAAAGTATTTGCCTCTCTACTAAAGTTAAGTTAATTCCCGAATTCGAGAACTGGTTATACACCAAATAAATAGTGAACAAACATTCAATTGCTGGTGAATAAATATGTATAATATCACCAGTATTAGCCCTGTACACCCAAAATAAAAAATACTATTCTTCCTGATTAAGATAAAGAAAGAATAGTATTTTTCTATTTACCTATTTTGTTAGAGAGTAAAATAATTAATGAACGCTGATAAAGATAAAGTGCAGATAAGGTCAATTTTGTTTAAAAATAATAAAAGCTCGTAGAACTCAAATTCTACAAGCTTTTATTTAAATAGAAGAAAAATAATACACCATCTTCAGTATTTGATACACCATATTGTACACTATGCAATTCTAAAATATTCTTTGAAATAGCAAGCCCCAGCCCTGTTCCACCTTTGGATCGTTGACGAGACGTATCTCCTCGATAAAAACGATCCCATATTTTCTCTAAATGTTCTGGTGCGATATGAGCTCCTTTATTTTCTATACATACTTTGACACGTTCATTTTCTTCTATTGTAGAAATAATAATATTCTCATTTTCTGGTGTGTAACGAATCGCATTGGTAATAAAGTTAGTAATAACTTGTTCTATTCGATGCTGGTTTGCAACAACTTCAATTTTAGAAAGGTGCTTATGGACATGTAATTGCTTAGCCTTTATATCCGAGGATAATTGCTCGCATATATAATCAATTATCTCATCAATATGGAAAACATCCATTTCCATTTTATACGTACCGGATTCAAACTTTGCTAGTTCTAGCATATCAATAATGAGCATATCCATTTTATCCACTTCTTTTGACATTGCTTTAAAGTAATACTCTTTTTTATTACTTGCAACACCGTCTTCCAAAATTGAAATACAGCTCTTCATTATACTTAAAGGCGTCTTTAACTCATGTGAAACACCAGAGATAAATTCTTTACGTGTACTTTCTAATTGCTTTTCTTTCTCTATGTCTTGCTGCAGTTGGTTAATATACGAATGCAAAGTCATAGAAAGTGTATTAATACTGTTTGATAAATCACCTATTTCATCTCTTGTAGTAATAGGTATACTCTCTGAAAAATCCAAATCCGCAATTCTTTTTGTAGTATCATTTATTTGTAACAATGGTTTAGCGATTTTTTTTGAGTAATAGAACGATACTAAAACAATAAGAATTAGCACTAATATAACTAAATAAATATAATAATCTTTTATCATTTGTACAGCTTCATCCACTGGTTGTAATGATGTCATAGCAAAAAAATAATTTATCTTACCATTTACATCTTTTATTGGTTTAATGAATATTTTATATTTAATATCATTTTGCTCATAATCCATTATTTCCATAGAAGTTAATTTTTTATCTTTTCCATCTAATATTAGATTTATCTGAAATTGTTTTATCCTTTCTATAAATACACGATTTGTATAAATAAAGCTTGGCCCTATAGTTCCCTCTGGGAATTGTACTTTCTTAATGCTTCCTAATAAGTCTAAATTTGAGCTTTCTTTTGATGACGGTTCCGTTGTGTCTTCTCTTCCATATAACCTTTCTGAAAGTTGCTTATTCTCCAATACCAAATTCCCATTTTTTACCGTTAATATCGCAGGTATTACTGTATCACCTTGTTGTAATCCATCAATAATAATACGATTCCCCGGTTCTAAACGAAACTGCATCCTTTGCATATCCTCTAAATCAACAAAACTATACATTGGAATATGAATTACACGATTAGAAAAAAAATTATTTTTATTAGGATCTAATTGAATTTCTAAAGTAAATCCATTTGCATATTTTATATTGCCTACACTGTCTAGCGTTTTAATCCATGTCGCATTCTCTTGATAGAAATTTTGTTCCAATTCTTGAATTACTTTCGCATCATCTCCAGATTTTACATATGCTTTTTCAAAGGATTGAATATTCGTTTTAATATCATTAACTTTTCGATTTGCGTAGTATTGCTTGAAAAATATGGTTTGTCCAATAAAAATAGTTACTAAAATAAGTGTGCATAATGCCGTTGTTAATATAAATAATTTTAATACAATTCCTTTTTTCATATCTGATCCTCAAATTTATAACCAGCTCGGACAACTGTTACAATACAAGTTGCTCTATTTCCTAATTTATGACGCAAATTACGGATATGACTATTGACTGTACGATCATCCCCTGTAAATTCATACCCCCATATTTTAGTTATTAATTGTTCTCTAGAAATAATAATTCCTTGATTTTTCATTAAATATGTTAGTATTTCAAATTCTGTGTGCGTCAGATTTATATCTTTTTCATCGACAGTTACTGTACGGGAGGGATAATGTACATGGATGCTACTTCTAGTTAATGTGTCCTCAATTGATATATTAACTTTCGAAGAATGTCGACTTTCAATTAATCTTTTGGCTCTCGCTAATAGAATAGGGGGACTGTATGGTTTTGTAACATAATCATCTGCTCCTAGTTCAAATCCAAGCAGGGTATCATCCTCATCAACCCGAGCCGTTAACATAATAATAGGCACATTAGATGTTTTACGAATTCGTCGACAGACCGTCCAACCATCTAATTCTGGTAACATAATGTCTAGAATAATTAAATGTACCTCATGTTCTTCAAATGTAGACAATGCTTCTTTCCCATCAATCGCCTCTAACACCTTATATCCTTCGTTTAGTAAATAATCCTTCATAATTTCACGTAAAATATCTTCATCTTCCACAATTAAAATTGTTCTTTCCATATTCTATCTTCCCCACGATTTATTTTCACGAAAAAATACTTTCTTTTCTAGTTTAACCAATTAAAAGTCTTTCACTATTTCCATTATTATTAAATGTAAGATACTTACATGAGGAGAATAACATGCTGATGTAAAGATAAAATGCAGAGATATGAAAATGCAAAATCCATTGTGAATTTGTAGTTGATGGAGGTACATAAAACCAAACCGTAATTTTATCATTTTAGTCAAGAAGACTCCTTCCTCAAGGAACGCTTAGTGAGTAGGTGAGGCTGCCCTTCTTGTCGTACACACCATGATAGGGATATTAACGCAAGTATCAATCTAAAGGATGAAGCGATAAGGCTTCTAACCGCAAGGACTTTGGAGATAGCCTAATAAATTAGAGTTCGATAGAACTCTTTACTTAGGAATCCCCCTCTTCTAAACGAAGTGAAAGTGGGGGTAGTTCAAAACTAATTGTTTTAGTGGTTTAGTAGCAGCTAAAACAACAGAACCTGGTCTTGCTGTATCGATAACTACTGCTAACTTTGTTTGTAGTGGATCATAACCTAATTTCAAGCAAGAAACGGATCCGAAAAATGACACAAGATCTAGGTAAAATACTGTATTGTTTGGGCAAAGTGTATAGTCATACACTGCATTATCCCCGCTACAAAACGTTCGTTCTTAACATTTTCCTACTTAACCCAAATATTCAACCTATTTTACGAGAATACGTTCGTTTTTTTGATGGATTTTAACATAAATAGTTATAAAACATATTTCTCAATAATTTCCATAGATAAATATGGTAAAATAAATGTGATGTGAAAGATAGCTGATATATTTGTAATTGTAAGAAGAACTGGATGTTATTAAAATTAAGATGGTTCAAGTAGGAGAAAAGACACTCTATGAAGAGTGTCTTTTCTTTGTATACTTTATTAGATTTGAAATTTTTCAACTATTCCATCTTGATGAATAATAACTCCTTTATTTACTACGTCGCTTCAATTCGTTAAATAATAGATACATAACAAAACGGACCTGACACTTACTGCAGAACCTTTTTTTGAATCGGAGTACATCTATTAATTTTTACAAGCATTTAATGTGTTACATTTTTTACGAGCTTTAATTTCGCTGGCTGAGCACCAAGCCAATAGGTTGGAAATGCAGTCCCCTCAGTGACATCGCCATCACGGTGCATGTAATAACGTTCATATTACAAGCAGCATCTAATGTCTGAGCAACACCTTTCCCTCCTCTTCCCCTTCTAGTTTTACTCCCTGGAACAGTATAATTAACACTATCCCCACTTCAGCTACTGCATATCCTTTTTTTTGTAGCTTCTTTAATATGGATTTTATAGCTTTTCATCATTTACACTCTCCATTTAATTCATTTCTAATTTAGCTGCCTTTTTATTAGGAAGTAAAACCCTGGGATCATCTTTGCATGTAATCGTAGGGGATATCCCCATAGGATTACACATCTCTCCACCCCTTCTCCAACCACTAGAATTAATATTCCCTATTATTTAAATACGATTTTTTCCAATTTTTCTTCTGATAGGAAATACTTTTCTTGTACATTTTTTTCGGGAATGTCTAATAATAGCATCCTCTAAAGGAATAACTTATTGCCACACAACAGTTCCCTAGTCTATCCTTCAATTCAGATGTTCTTTTCCTTTTTAGTATAAAAATACCCCTTTAGATAACCACCTAAAGGGATAGAGCATCGTATCTTTTTTATAAACATCGCGACTTTATTTTGAAACCATAGTTAATTCTGCCTTCTTGTGATAATCTACTTTTGCGAATTCTCGATCACTATATCCTTTTAAGGACCATGCAAATTGATTTCCTTCTAATAGTTCATTAATAGGTTCCGTTGAATTGGAATCCCCTTGAATATTTTTTAATTAATAAATCTATGTAACTATAAGTCAATGGGGCCTTATCTTTTAGCTCTTGCTTGGATGATTTGCTAAAATAATAATATGTAAAACATTCCGCAAAATATTCTTCCTTATTTTCGTAATATTTATCCGGGAAAAATTTCTGTCTTTCTTTACTGAAAGGAACATCAAACCAATCAGTATGACTTATATTTAAAAAAACCACTCGATCAATTGCATGCGCTATTTCATGAAGTTCTAAATTAATGGAACCATGCCCCTTTCCTCTTTCACTAAAACCTATTCTAGCCATTACAGGTTTTCCACCAATATCAGATCCCACACCTGGTACATCATCCCAGGTCAATTGTTTTCCTTCGGCATTGGTTTGCCCTTCCCATCCTCGTGGAATTAATCCCTTTAGGTCCCTGTACTCGTCAGACTCAGTGATAGGATAATTAACAAGTTTTACATATGTTCCGTCTGCCACTAATTTATCAAGTATGCCGCTTTTTATTTTTTTTATTCTATCAACCATATGTTGTGCCTCTTGATATTCTTCCACATTATTTCCTCTTATATCAATAAGAATAAGATTTTCATTTTTAATCTGTTGTTCTTTTATAAACTCAAGTTTGTTTAAAGTTTCGGCTGCAAGGGGATGGTTTGTAAGGGAAATAAAAAAAATAAATATCAATAATATCAAAATTTTATTTTTTTTCATATAAATCCTCCTGTTATATGATTTTTAATAACCCTTTGATTAAATAGGGATATTTCAAAAACAAAATTGATAGTGATTGAAGAAATAAGCATTCCTTTTAAAAGCCTCATTTCATGATTCCAATAATTCTGGGTTAATTTTATTCTCCATACTTGTTTGCCTCTTTATATTGTATGTATTGAAGGTCTTTTAAATGAAAACAACCTATATCTCGGATACATAAATCATTTGCTGTTACAGTTGGGACACACAGTGACTGGAGCGGGATAAAAAGCATGGGAACCCCCGTGATAAAAGAACGAAACTTGGTCCATCAGACGGTGGAAGTTCCAGGAACTACCCAAGGAACTACCATGCCGCTACTCCTTAAATTTACACCTGGCGGAAAAGTAGATGAAGTTGGGGTAAGGATGCCTCCAGAATCTTATCCCATCCCGCATCCTAGCTATGATCCACCTGCTTCCTATCAAGAACGTGAAATCGTCATTGGAAATTCTACCTATCCGTTACCAGCCACATTAACGGTTCCGAAACATAAGCCTGGAGAAAAAGTACCCGTAGTTGTTCTTGTTCATGGTGCTGGCATCCATGATCGCGATAGTACATATCTCGGAACAAAAATTTTACGAGACCTTGCGGTGGGCCTTTCATCCAAAGGAATTGCAGTGTTACGCTATGAAAAACGCACCTTAGAACACGCATTAAAGATGAGTGCAGAACCTGGTACGTTAGACCGTGATACTACAGATGATGCCATATATGCAGCAAAATCAGCAGCGCAGCAGGAAGGTATTGATCCAAATAATATTTTTATTCTTGGACATAGCCTAGGAGCTGGCACAATGCCGCGTATACTGAGCAAAGCACCTTCCTCACTTGTCAGAGGAAGTATCTTACTCGCACCACCTGCACGCCCTTTGACTGACATTGCCATTGATCAGAATCAATACCTTGGGGCGCCAAAGGAAGTAATCGATGAACTAAAAAGACAGGTCGCATTTATCCAGGAGCCTACTTTTGATCCAGACCATCCTCCAGCTGGCTACAATTTTGGATCGCCCCATTTTATGTATGATGTTTCTAGGTGGCGTCCAGTTGAAGAGGCAAAATCACGAAAAGAGCCTTTACTGATTCTGCAAGGGGCACGCAATTATCAAGTAACAGTAAGAGATGAATATACAAAATGGCAGGAAGGACTTTCAAACCGCAGGAATGTTCAATTCAAAGAATACCCGAAATTGAATCATTTCTTCACGGAGGGAGATGGAGAATTAAGACTTCCTAGTGAATACGAAATCCCTGCTAGTGTTCCCGAGTACGTCATCCAGGACATTATTACATGGGTCAACGAGACAAAAAAATAAGATAACATCAAAAGCCTTCATGCAATCATCATTGCGTGAAGGCTTTTTTGAAACTAGTGATTTCATCCAAGTGATTCAGACATATCTATTATTTTCGATATCATTTTATATAATATTTGCCCCATAACGAAAAATTAGAGTCTTTTATAGCAATGAAGTTCATTTTTATCGTTTTTGGGGCAACCTGTTCTGTTAGGTTGATGGGCATGTGGCGGCACCCCACATCCATCAACTTAAGGTATATTTTTATACAAAATGCGGTCTTTTCACGTAGTATTTTATTATCGTTTATAGATGTTATAAAAGTAGGCATATCAAATAAACCCTGACGGGTTTGAATTTTTTCACTACGCTACCTGATGGGCAGAAGTGGTATACTCATACACAACACCTAAAATATCAAAGACTGTTTTTTTCTCATATCTGTGAGATTTTCGTCCATTTCGCTGTAGGAGGTTAAACAGACGAAGGAGAATCTTTGATAATTCTTGGGTGTTTTTATGTAGTGCTTGATGAAAAAGTAAGAAATAATCTTTAATTATGTACATCGCTTTATATTCGCTTAGCTCTTTCTGTTTCTTACGTAACAGGAGTTCTCTCATTTTAAACATAGTAGAAGAACATAATAGGATACTAATGAGTTGTCCATAAAGGTGGCATTCTAATCGCTCTTGTTTAATAGATTTACAACGATGAATTCGAAACCAAGATTTCCATATTTTAAAAAACAGCTCAATTTGCCAACGCAGTGAATATAAATCATAGATTTTCTCTTTTGGTACCCATTCCGTAGGAATGTTTGTCATATATACCGTAATTCCTTGTAAAAGTTTCGTACGCTCTGTATATGTAATCCCTTTTTTCTTTTCACAAATAGCTCGATCATGTAGGCGTTTCTGTTTTTGCTCCTCTGTACATCTATAAACCACAATGCGAGTGGGTAGTTTGTCTTTGCTCCCTACATATACATCATGTAATTCACACACTTGGCCAGGTTGTAATTGTTTCATGATGTCTTCCAAATGAATTTGTATATATACCGGTCTCAATTGAGCAGGTTTTGTTTTAAATACCACTGTTTCGAATTCTTTTCTATATATTTTAGTTGGTAATTTAAGGCGTGATAAATAATATCCTTCCTTATCTTGAATAGACTTAAAGTCTTGTAAACGAAAATACCCTAAGTCACGAATATATAGTTCATTCTTTTGTGTCATACCTGTTCGAGTCGCACCATATGCCTGATCACTTCGTTTTCCTGGTTCAATTTTCACATCAGAAAACTCACCACTCAACAAGTCATACTCTAATTGAATTTTCACACCAGCTGTATGACTACATCCTCCGGCACCAGGATAAGTAGCTGCGAATCGATTTGGAACTTGAAAGGTTGTAGAATCAAGGATGCGAATCCGCTCAAAGTAAGCAGAAAGAGAATGAGAAATTGTAGATGACCCTCCAATTTTAGCTTGTAGAAGTGTAGTAAATACATTTCGAAAGAAGGCTACAGAAGCCGAGTTAAATTGTCGATTAAGTCCCTCAGGACTTAATAAAATTCCTATTGAAGTTTCTAATTGACTACAAAGTTGAGTAAGAGAGGTTGTAGCGATTTGTTGATTTAACCATACACACAAAGATAAAAAATGGTGCCCATGGCACTTACGTTTTCGTTTCATTCCACCTGCTTCTATGGCTAATTGATTCAGTGTAGCGGGGGACATATATCGATATAACTCTTCGGCAAATAAAGACAGCTCTTGTTTTTGATGCATATTCATAAAAAGCACGTCACCCTTTCTCATTAACATAAGAGAATAGTAACGTGCTTTTAACTTCAAGAATAGCCCAAATCCTTAAGTTGATGGATGTGGGGTAGCACCACATGCCCATCAACCTAACAGAACAGGTTGCCCCCAAAACGATAAAAATGAACTTCGTTGCTATAAAAAACACAAAACTTTCGTTAAAGGGGAACCTCAAAATCTTAATTTGCTGGGCTGAATCCCGTATTCCCCCTTTTCGAGGGGGGCAAAAACATCCAATATAAAAAAATAATAATAAAACCGATTCTTTTCACATATAAGAATTGGTTTTATTATTTAAAATATTACCTTAACTTATAATTTTCTTTTTTGGGTCGTGTGACCCCTTTTACAAGACTCCATTTTTTCGGCATACCAAGAATTACAACAGTTAGTGGCGATTGCTTAAATCCTACCTCTTATATATCAACTTTTTTATACTTTTTAAAAACTTTGCAACAGAATCTCATGCTATATATAAACAAAACACGAGTCTTAAATCAGACTCATGTTTTTCGAAGTGCAGTGAATTACAAAAATTATTTATAGTTGCATCATAGTTAGTGATAAATCCCGCATTTAATTTGATGATGAGAAGCTTTGCAACAGAACCAATATTTTATTATTTAAAACTATGGATTTGTTTTCAAAATTGTTTACAAGATTCTTTGAGAAAATTCATCAGAGAAAATTACCCTTTTTTCATATACTTTTACTTCAATTGGTACTCCAGATAAAAGGGTTAGAGTTACCTTGTTCTGATCTATTGTTATTTCAATAAATCGCTCCTGATACTTCAATCTAAATGTATACTCCTTCCAATCCTTTGGAATAGAAGGAGCAAAAGATAAACCCGATTCCTTTACTCGTAAACCAGCAAACCCATAGATAATTGCCATCCATGTCCCTCCCATATTCGCCATATGGAGACCATCTTTTGTATTTTTGTGAGTATTATCCAAATCTAGACGGGCTGTTTCCATAAAATATTCATAAGCTTTTTCTTGATACCCCACTTTAGAGGCCATAATACTAAAAATACAAGAAGATAAGGATGAATCATGAGTAGTTAATCTTTCATAATAATCGTATGAGTTTTTTATTGTTGAAAATTCTTGCTCATCCTCCAGTAAAAAATGTCCGAGAACAGTATCTGGTTGCTTGCAAACTTGGTAGCGATATAAGGTTAGTGGATGATAATGCAGCAGTAATGGATACTTCTCTTTTGGTGTCACCGCAAAATCCCAAACATCCTTTTGTAGAAATGTATCATCTTGGAGCGAGATATCTCGTTTTTCATCGTACGGGAGGTACACCTTCTTGCTTGCCTCAATCCAGGTATCAACCTCACCTGCTGTTAAAGCTAGTTTTCCTTTTAACTCTGATAGTTTTTTAGTATTTTCAGCTTCTAGGATGTGATATACCTTTGCTGCCCATTTAAGATTATATTTTGCAAGTAGGTTTGTATAATAATTATTATTCACGATACAAGTGTATTCATCTGGACCTGTAACAGCATCAATTTTGAAAAAATCATCATGGTAATGACCAGTATCCATCCATAATCGAGCTGTTTCTATCAGTACTTCTGCACCATATTCAACAAGGAATTGTTTATCTTGTGTGATTAAATAATATTGAATATAGCTATATGCAACATCACCGCTAATATGATATTGGGCAGTACCAGCAGGATAGTAGGCTGAACACTCTGTTCCGGAGATCGTACGCCAAGGAAAGAGCGCACCTCGGCTATGCCCCATTTCTTTTGCTCGTGCTCTCGCATGATCTAATATTGAATGGCGATATATGAGAAGCTGTTTCGCAAGCTCCGGATTCGTCATTAAGAATACTGGAAACATATAGATTTCCGTATCCCAGAAGTAATGTCCTTCGTACCCTTCACCGGATAAGCCTTTGGCGGCAATATTAGAATAACGATCTCGACCAGCAGATTGCAATAATTGAAATATATTAAAGCGGATTCCTTCTTGTAGAGAAGAATCCCCATCAATACGGATATCAGCTGATTCCCAGAAATGTTCTAAATACTTTTGCTGTTCTTCTAACAGAGTAACAAATGATAATTTTGAAAGCTTTTCTAATTGCTTGATTCCCACTTCAACAAGGTGTTCACCGTGCCGAAGTGTATCAGTAAAAACATTCCATTTCGTCAATTTAACTGTCTCTATTAAATCACAGCTTGCATGGACATCAATCCGATCTGCTTGTACATGTACATCCCGTTGATACTCTGTATGTAAGATCGTATCTGAAACACAGCAAACCTGAAGCTTAGATTCTAATGTTTGATTGATAACTACCTGTCCACAATCTTCTGTCCTTGCTACAATCGTTGATAATCGCTTAGCATGTCCGGACGCAACACGTGGATCGTTTTTATCAACAAAATTAGAAACGTCCCCGTTAATTGAAGAAACAAATTCAATTTTCCCATGAAAATTAACAGGTTCTACTTTTACATGGATTGTAAATAATTCCTTATGAATCATGGATACTAATCGTTGAAACGTAATACGTACTTCTTTACCACGTGGTGAGCGCCAATGTATCGTTCGATCACTATAACCAGTTTTCATATTCAATAATCTGTTGTAAGAAAGAATTTCACCTGTCCATAACGAAAACTTCTCTCGTTCCTCACCTAAATAAATCTGAACTGTTTGTGTATCAATTACGTTAACGAGCTTCTGTTGCGTTTCTGGAAATGCATGAAGTTTTTCCCCATACGAAATTTTTGTAATATCATGAAAGGCATTTAAATAAGTACCTCGAATTGATGTTAGAGATTCAGGATATTCCTCTTCAAAATTCCCTCTAACACCTACATACCCATTTCCTAGCATATATAGACTTTCTTCTTTTGTTAATTCTTTTTCCTTAAATGTAGTTGAAGAAATATACCAAGTCATTATTTATCCCTCCTTCTAAGAAAAGTACAAGCTACCAAAGGCGCTAAGGCATGCTTATAACCTTTAGCCGATAGCGCCTTAAATATCAGAACAACTCGAAAATTTTATCCAGTACTAACGTTTTGCTGACATACAGATTTTATCTACTAGTTTCACTTTTTGATCATAAATAACCAGTGAAATCGAATCATTTATAGAAGTTAATTTCTCTAATGTAATTTCTTCTTTTGTTGCAATTACATTGATCAAATCTCCGTGCCAATTAATTTCGAATTGTAGCTCTGACCATTTTGATGGGAGATGTGGAGATATACGTAATTCACCATTAAGCATACGCACTCCTCCAAATCCGTTTACAATACATTGCCAGATCCCACCAAGTGAAGCAGCGTGAATTCCATGGTCACTTGTTTTCATATTAGGACCGAGATCAATTTTTGCTGCACGAGTGAATAAATCATAAGCCATTTCATAGTCACCCATATCACAAGCAAGTACACAGTGTGTTGATAAAGAAAGAGATGAATCATGAAGTGTTTTTGGTTCATAATATTCCCAGTTCGCACGTTTTACCTCATCATTAAACATATCTTCTAGTAAGTAAAATAGAACCATGATATCTGCTTGTTTAGATACTTGAATTTTATTTACTTGCTCTAAATTATAATCTTTAAACATTGAACCAACATGCTCTTGGTTTTTGTATTTCGTTAAATCGATGATTTCTAATGAAAGATATGTATCATCTTGAGGAATAACTAGGTCTTCTTTACGCGGTTGCGGTAGATAAATCTTATCTACTTTTTGTTCCCAATTTTTATACGTTCTTTCTAATTCTAGTTTGTGATCAAGCTCACGGAATAATTGTGGGTGCTCCGTTTTAATCAGATGGTGGTATTCCATTGCTTTTTTAATATTCCAATAAGCAGTGTAATTCGTAAACGCATTATTATCGACATGCTCTTTATATTCATCCGGTCCTACTACTTCGTTAATATGATATTCTTGCTTCTCTTCATTCCATTCAAGACGAGAAGCCCAAAACTTTGCTGTATCTAATAGCAATTCATATCCATATTTCAACATGAAGTCGTTATCGTTTGTGATTTGGAAGTATTGCCATGTTGCAAATGCAATATCAGAAGTTATGTGCTGCTCAATAAAACCTGACCAAATCTTCGTTGCTTTACCAGTGATGATGTCTGCAGCACCCCAAACGGGTGTTACCTCACCATCCTCTAACCAAGCTGATTCCCAAGGAAACATTGCACCTTCATACCCATTATCCTTCGCTTTTTGATGTGCACCTTCTAACGTGTTATATCGGTACTCAAGCAAGCTGCGGGCTGTCTTCGGATTCGTATAAATAAAATGAGGTAATAAGAAGATTTCTGTATCCCAGAATGTATGTCCTTTATACCCTTCTCCTGATAAACCTTTCGCCCCAATATTCATACGATTATCATGCGCCGGAGTCATCACAGTCATATGGTATTGAGCAAAGCGAATCGCTAATTGATCGAAATCATTTTCCGATTCAATCGTTATCGGTGAGAAATTCCATACTTTATCCCCCCAAGCCTTCACATGTGCAGTGAATAATTCATCATAGTTTTTTGTTGATAATTGCTTTATATGGCTAAGAGAATTTTCACGTAATTGTTCTAAACTGTACGCGTCTCCTTTATAATCATTGTCACGACTAGTGAATACATTTGTTAATTTTTCAAAAACAAGCGTTTCACCTTTTTCTATCTTAATTGGCTTATAATTAAAGTAAATCGTACGGCGGTCCATTAAAATTAACCCTTCCGTTTCAATTGCTTGATTGTCCTTTTTAGCAGCATGTACAGTATTGAAGACGAAATCCACCTCAGATTCTGTTGTTGTTTGAACGAGCTGCATGAATTTCCCATCAAACAGACGCTTCTCACCTTCAATAAAGTGCTGCACACCGCTGTTTGTCATCTGTGCATTAATCCCAGAAGTTACTTCAATCTCAGCGCTATCACTTAAAGGTGTTACTTCAACTTGCTGAGCAATTACATGACGGTCATCTAAAGAAATAAAGCGTCTAAATATTAATTCAAATAAATCACCAGATGGCGATTCCCAGGTCACTTTACGCGTTAATTCCGCATTTTTTAAATGCAATGTACGATTATAATCAAGGATTTTCCCATGATCTAAATTAAACAATTCATTATTTAGCTTTAAATCAATCCAAAGGACATCTGCTGCATTTGGAAGTTCTGTAACTTCATTTGCTGCAAATTTATTAAACGTTCCTGCAACAAACAAATTACGTGTTTCTTTCACATATCGTTCTTCCATTGCAGCACGTTGCCCCATGTAGCCATTCCCTAAACAAAAAATAGTTTCACATTTCCCTAATAATTCAGGATTAAACTGTGTTTCACTTACTAGCCAATTTTTAAATTGATCAGAGTCTACATCATATTTCATGATTTGATTTTTCATAGTTGGAATCTTCCTTCCGCTTCAAAATATAAACCGTTTTCAATGACAAGCTCATTTTATACGAAACGTTTCGGATAATCAATAAAAAAATATAATATTTTTCATTTAAACACGTGATATACTAGTTCCGTACTTAAGTTTAACGTTATGGGAAAAGGTGGTTTAATATGAACTTTATCGATCAATTCATGGCTAGTCTAGGTTTTCAATTTAAAAAAATAGCAACCTTTCGTTCACAAAGTGTTTGGAAATCCATTTTTTATATGGTGATGCTAATTTTACTAACCGGCGTTATTGTCAGCGCCTTTAAACTTTCAAATTCAGGATCTATATCAAAACAACTATCTTCATTGCCTGACAACTACTCGATCAGTACCAATGGTGCAACACCTTTAAAAGAAACACTAGCAATCCGCCTACCACAAGTTGATACAATTCTTATTGTCGGAGCAACTGAACCACCAGAAGGGGCGACACAAGGTTTAAAGAATATTATTGGATTAGGCGAAGCAAAATGGTCTTTCGGTAGAGTGGGATACCCAGCGAAACAATTTGATTATGCAAGTTTCCCCTTCTTTAATGAGAGCAAAGCTCTATCTAAAAACAAACTTCTTCAATTAAGTGAAGAAATCGATGAAACAATCACAATGTTTAGTCCTTTCTATCAATACGTTCGTGTCTTGCTCGATCTAATTGTACATACCGTCTTGATAAGCTTATTGGCTCTGGCGGGACTGAGTTTTAAGAAAATGCTTTCGATTACGTATAAAGAGGCCTGGATTATTACCTCTTTTGGAATCACTGCACCAATACTCGTTCGTACGCTAATAGAACTTCTAGGTATTACAATTCCTAGTTTAACAATACTTTATTGGATGGTCATTGCCTTCTTTTCTATTTGGACCATTCGTTATATAACAATTGCAGCGCAAAATTAAGTTCCTAATAGTAGTGTTTGGACGAAAAGAGCTAAAAAATTCAAGAGAAACGCAACCTCCAAACCTGAAGTGTATACAATGAATGCACGAAAAGCAAAGGAGCAAACTCACTTAAAAAGTGAACCTACTTTGATTAGCCTCACGTAAATAACCCATCTTACTGCATGATTTGGTTTTTAACCGCGCAGTAAGATGGGTTATACTAAAAAATAGCTAAATACTTATCCGAAAGCTATTTTCACGATTTTTTTTCGAACAACTTTTAGTAATAGGATGACTCAAAACAACAAGGGACATCTACCTTCACCAAATCCTATTTACTATCATTCTTCCAAGAAAACGGATTTTTTTATGCATCTATTTTTGAATAATTATGGGTTTTGCAACCCTCTCTTTATGACAGGTGCAACAGAATCTCGTAAAATTAATTCATTCTTTATTTCCACCACTCTTAGCGTTTCTTTTCCTTCAATGATTTCGATGAGCATTTTTGTAGCTCTCCTCCCCATTTCATAAGGAAATTGCCCCACTGTTGTTAATTTAGGTGCGACATATTTCGATAACAGAATGTTATCGAAACCAATTATAGATAATTGGTCAGGAACTTGTAGCTTTAATTCGTGCGCTGCTTGTAATGCTCCAAGTGCCATTACATCACTTGCGCAGAAAACAGCTGTAATCTCTGGATAATTCAAAAGCAAAGGAATCATCGCTTGTTTCGCATCCTCTTCGACGAAGTTTCCAGCTATTATATAATCTTCGCGACATTCGATACCTGTTTCTTTCAAGGCAGCTTTGTATGCTTTCTCTCGTTCTTTGCTAACATGGGCGTGTTCTGTACCATTTAGATAAGCTATGTTCTCATGACCAATCCGTCTTAAATATTTCACAGCATTTTTTGCACTTTCAAATTGATCAGAAGTAACATAACCGAGTTTTTTTCCCTCTATCGGAATATCAATAAGAATACAAGGCGTTTCACTATTCACCACTTCTTGTAAATAGAGATCATCCATTTTCAATCCTTGGATAATCACACCATCCAACTGCCTCTCGGCACAAATTTGCTTATAAGTTTTATTGCGTTGCTTAGATGTTGTCATACTTAGGACGATTACTTCATAGTCTGTTTCCGCTAAATAACCAGATATACCACATAATGTTTCAAACATAAAATTATCCTTTACACTTTCTCGTGTCAGATCTGTCACAATCAACCCTATTGTCTTCGATTGCTTCATCACCAAGCTACGTGCAAGGATATTCGGACTATACCCTAAATCATTAGCAACTTGAAAAATTTTTGTTTTTGTTTGCTCACTTACATCAGAATATCCGTTTAACGCACGAGAAACTGTTGTTACAGAAAAACCCGTAGCTTTTGAAATGTCTTTTAAAGTAACTGCCACAATTCATCACTCTTCTTTCACTTATATAATGTACTAAAAGAAGTTGTTCAAAAAACCAAGTGAATGCTCCTAAAAACACAAATTCCTCTTGATCGTTCTAGAAAGCAAACTCTTAAGATATCGAATTGCAATGTCAGCCTATTCTTTTACTTCCCTTTCTGAACAAAAACTTAAAGGTTTCGATAATATTCCACTTCTTATTCACACCTATAGAATATAGGATTTAATAAGACTATTCAATCATTTATATTTTCATTGGGAAAATAGTAAAAAAAAAAACAACTTGATTCCGAAACGTTTCGGGTTTAAAATGAGAATGCAAAAGAAAAATGATAGCGATTTCAAAAGAACATCTTAATGGCTATTTACCATTACTATGTAACATGACAATTTAGGAGGGATTCTTAATGAAATTTTGGAAACCTGCAACAACCGTACTTCTATCCTCTATGCTTATACTAGCTGCAGGGTGTAGCAAAAATGATAAAAACCAAGGTAGTGATGATTTAAACGGAAAAACGATTACTGTAGGTTCTTGGAAAGGAACAGAGGCTGAGGTTACAACATGGGACAAGCTTCTTAAAGACTTCGAGAAAGATACTGGTATTAAAGTGAAAAAGAAAGTATACAACGACTACGCGACTCAATTACAAACAGACCTTATTGGAGGCACTGCACCTGATGTATTTTATGTAGATGCTTTGATAACTCCAGAGCTATCAAAACTAGGAATTTTAGAACCACTTGATGACTATATCGGGGATACACAGGGCTTTAATAAAGACGACTTCTTTAAACCTGCTTACAACGCATTTACGGGTGAAGATGGTAAACAATATGGCATACCCAAGGATTTTTCTACTTTAGGTCTCTTCTATAATGAGGATCTATTATCTAAAGCGGGCTTTACACCAAATGATATTCCGACTGAAGCAGAAAAACTTCCAGCATTTCTAAAAAACTTACAAGATAAACTACCTAATGGGGTAACAGCTGGGATTACAAGCTCAGAGTTAGCTCGTCATTTGTTTATTCTGCAAGCAAACGGAACAAGCATCACGAATGACAAAGGCTATGCTGTACTAAGTCAAATTGACCAAATTTCTGCTTTACAGCCACTTGTTGATGCATACAAAGACGGCCTTATCAAACGTCCAGCTGATCTTGGACAAGATTGGTCTGGAGATTCATTCGGCGCACAAAAAGCAGCGATTATGATTGAAGGTAACTGGGCAATTGCACACCTGAAACAAAACTTCCCTGATGTAAAATTTGGTACGAAGGAAACGCCTACAATTAACGGAAGTCAAGGATCTACGATGTTTACAGTGAGCTATTCCATAAATACTAATTCAAAAGTAAAAGGCACCGCTTGGGAATTCATTACATATGCGTCTGGAAAAACAGGAATGAAGACATGGGCTGAAGGATCGGGCACTTTACCATCCCGCAAATCAGTTTCAAATGAATTAAAGCTTAACGATAACGAACTACTTGCCCCATTTGTTGCAGCTGGTTCATATGCAACTCCTTGGCAAAAAGGTGATACCCTTTCAATCGTGGCACGTGAATATAATAATTTTCTTCCATCTGCTTTAAAAGGAGATATTTCTCTTGAAGAAGCTATGAAAAAAGCAGAAAATGCAGCTAACAAAGATATTAAAACACAATTAAATAAATAATAACCTAAACCAATAGCTCAACTTGCAAGGGGCAGGCGATTGGTATCTAAAGAAACATTTCGCTCAAGGAACAATAACTCTTCTTGGAATCAGCCCTTTTCATCGAGTTATTTCTTTCATTTTTAAAACATTCTGCTTTTATAAAAAGGAGTGAGAAATGGTGGATACAACTCAGTTCAATTCACCGAAACAATCAATGCCTCCTAGTAGTCCATTGAAAAAAACAAAATCTAAATCACATATTCGCGAAGCCATTCAAGGGTATGGTTTCATGTTACCAACACTTATAATCTTATTCATTTTCACTTTGGTACCAGTTCTATATTCTTTATTCTTATCTTTTACAAAAGTAAATCTATTCGGCGGCATAAGTTATGAGTGGGTTGGGCTTAAGAATTATATAAATGCTTTTCAAGATGAGCGACTTTGGACGGCTTTCAAAAATACATTCCGATACGTAATTTTTGTTGTTCCGATTCAAACAGCTATTGCACTCGTTATTGCAGCCGTACTTAATTCAGGAGTGAAATTCCAATCGACATTCAGGACTATTTATTTTTTACCAACATTAACATCTAGTTCTGCCTTAACCATGATTTTTATGTTCCTGTTTAGTCTTAATGGACCGTTAAATAATTTTCTTGTTAACATTGGAATATTAATTGAACCAATTAACTTTATTAATGAGACAAACTTTGCTTTGACAACCATTATGGTAATGAACATTTGGTCAACGGTTCCTTATTTCATGACGATTTATCTCGCGGGGCTTCAAGACATTCCCCACTCCTTATACGAGGCAGCAGATTTAGACGGTGCAAATGCATGGCAAAAATTAATAAAGATTACTGTTCCTAACCTAACACCTATTACGAATTACGTATTATTAATGGGTATTATCGGAAGCTTCCAATTATTCGATCAAGCTTATATCATTTCAGGTGGTACAGGAGGACCTAGTAATGCAACACTTACTTTCTCACTAATCATCTATCAATATGCTTTTAAAACACTTGGAACAATGGGATATGCATCTGCACTTGCGATTCTTTTAACAATTATTATCTTCATTGTTTCTATGATCGCCCGCAAACTGAACAAAGAAGAAGCAAATTATTAAGGGAGTGATTTATCGATGAAACAAAAAAAATGGCCACGAGTCATTATGTATATTGTGCTTATTACGTACGGTCTCGTTACACTCTATCCATTCCTTTGGGCAGTACTTGCGGCATTCAAACCATATAAAGAAATTGTAAGTGGCGGATTATCCTTACTACCACAGGAACCAACGCTCGATAACTTTAAATATATCTTCACTCGAGATCCATTATTTACAAAGTGGATTATTAACTCATTTATCATTGCTACATTAGGAACAATTGTAAACGTTATTCTAAATACGATGTCAGGATACGCTCTTGCTAGACTACGTTTTCCTGGACGTAACTATGTATTCTTATTAATCCTAACTGTAATGATGGTACCGGGACAAATTTTATTAATTCCTAATTTCCTTATTATGAAATCATTAGGATTCCTTGACACATATGCAGCATTAATTTTGCCTGGCGCTATTAACTTTGCCTATATATTTATGATGCGGCAATTCTTTGTTAACTTCCCGAAAGAAATTGAAGAAGCTGCTCAAGTTGAGGGACTCAGTCGATTTAAAACGTTTTGGAAAGTTGTTTTCCCAATGGCAAGAGCATCTGTTGCTACACAAGCCGTATTTGTATTTCTAGCATTTTGGAATGAATTCTTAAAACCATTACTCTATATTACTTCTCCAGAGAAGTATACCTTAACACTCGGTCTTCAATCGTTCCAAAGTCAAAACGCTACTCAATGGAATTATATTATGGCCGCTTCGGTCATCTCTATTATTCCTATTATTATCATTTACATCGTCTTAAACCGCTACTTTATGCAAGGCTTTAGAATTGGTGGCGACAAATAAAAGGGGGATTTCACATGACAAAAAAAATTGAAGCTTTCATTTTTGATCTAGACGGAGTCATTACAGATACAGCAGAATACCATTACCTTGCTTGGAAAAAGCTTGGCGAAGACTTAGGTATTCCCTTTGAGCGTGAGTTTAACGAAACCTTAAAAGGGGTTAGTCGCACAGAATCTTTAGAAAGAATTTTACAACTCGGAAATCGCCAACACGACTTCACTTCTGAAGAAAAAATCAAATTAGCAACGAAGAAAAATGCTCACTATGTCGATTTAATTCAAGATATTACAGCAAAAGATTTATTACCAGGTGTCGAAGCCTTTTTACAACAAATCAAACAAGCTGGTCTTAAAATTGCAATGGCATCTGCCTCTAAAAATGCGCTTATGGTGGCCAATTCTCTTGGAATCAGTCATTACTTTAACCATATTGTAGATGCAGGCACAGTAACTAACTCTAAACCAGATCCAGAAGTATTCCTAAAAGCCGCGGAAGCTATCCATGTCTTTCCTGAATTCTGTATAGGTGTTGAAGATGCCGCTGCTGGCGTGGAAGCAATAAATTCAGCAAATATGTTCTCTGTCGCAATTGGCGATCCTAGTATTTTAGGACATGCCAACCTCGTGCTTTCATCTACTGCTGAGTTAAATACAGAGACTATTAAAGAACAATTTATGCTAGCTTAATAGACAAATTTAACATTTCATGTGTATGTTAAATTTGCAACATCCACCCTCATTGAGTTAATAAGTTTAGCAAAAAAACAGAAAGTGATATTAAAAACTATAAAGGAACCGCACTGTTTTTCTTACACCATTATTTCACAACCAATATAGTAATTTTGTACGTATTAAACAAATGAAATCACTTTCTATTCACTCTTTACATTTGCCATTTAGTTCTTATGGAGTGCATTTGCGGAAAGAAACGAATCCATATTTTGGTAGGAGGAACACTTTCATGGCTGAATTAAAATTAGATCATATTTATAAGATTTATGATAGCAACGTAACAGCAGTTCACGACTTTAACCTTCATATTCAAGACAAAGAATTTATTGTATTTGTAGGGCCATCAGGTTGTGGCAAATCAACTACACTTCGCATGATTGCAGGATTAGAAGAAATTTCAAAGGGAGATTTCTATATCGATGGAAAGCGAGTAAACGATGCAGCTCCAAAAGACCGTGATATCGCAATGGTATTCCAAAACTACGCATTATACCCTCATATGAGTGTATATGATAATATGGCTTTCGGATTAAAGATTCGTAAGTTTCAAAAAGACGAAATTAATCGTCGCGTAAACGATGCAGCTCGTATCCTAGGTCTTGAACAATACTTAACTCGTAAGCCAAAGGCCCTTTCAGGCGGTCAGCGTCAGCGTGTAGCGTTAGGTCGTGCAATCGTTCGTGATGCAAAGGTATTCTTAATGGATGAACCATTATCTAACCTTGATGCAAAGCTACGTGTATCGATGCGTGCAGAAATTTCTAAACTTCACCAACGCTTAGGAACAACAACAATTTACGTAACACATGACCAAACAGAAGCAATGACAATGGCAACACGTCTTGTTGTTATGAAAGGTGGCATAATCCAACAAGTGGGTACACCAAAAGAAGTATATGAAAAACCTGAGAATGTATTCGTTGGCGGATTCATCGGATCTCCAGCAATGAACTTCCTACGAGGTAAATTAATGGACGATACTTTCATAATTGGTGATGCAAAAGTGAAGGTTCCAGAAGGAAAAATGAAATATTTACGCGAACAACACTATGTAGGAAAAGACATTATTATGGGTATTCGTCCAGAAGATTTTCATGATGAACCAATATTTATCCAATCTGCACTAGACTCTACAATTAATGTAACAGTTGAAGTAGCTGAATTATTAGGTGCTGATTCTATGCTATATTCTCAAATTAATGGACAAAGCTTTGTAGCTCGTGTAGATGCACGTTCTGGCTTCAAGTCAGCTCAAACTGCTACCTTTGCTTTAGATATGAACAAAGTCCATTTCTTCGATTCAGCTACTGAAGCTCGCATTCGTAGCAATAACGCAAAGTAAGAAAAACGGAGTATGGAGAGCTATCCATGCTCCATATTTTATTCATATAGGGGCACCCGACATACCCATCAACTTAAAAATCTTCACTACCCTCAAGTGTCAAAAAACATTATTCTTTCTAAACAAGCTAGTTAGGAAAGGAATCGAAACCATTCATGCTCTATATAAACAAAAACGTACAATGAATTACAACAATTAGTACTGGTTGCATAAAATTTAACTGTAATCAATCCAACTTTCTGGCTGTTAAGAAACTTTGCAACAGAACCCTTTGGTTATTTTGTAATTGATTTACAGACAATCCCCCACCCCAATCAATAGAAGAAACGATCCCTCTATAAGCTCAATAGGTCGTATTTAGAAATAAAAGTAAGCCTATGACCTATTTTCACACGTATCTCGGCTGTATCCCTATGTAGTCGATTAGAAGCTAACACAGGTATTTCTATGAGTCCAGAAGGACTCAATCAACGCTTTAATTCTCGAGCTGTACAGTTGTTACAACAACTCTTAGCACATTTACTTCACCAAAAATTAAACTTGTATAATCTTAACTTGATGGGCATGTGGTGCTACCCCATCGCTATCAAGCTAAGGGTGCCATGAGAGTATATTTGAATGTGTTTTTGAAATTTCTACGACCACATTAAAGATGTGCATACCAATTAAACCTTGATACGGTGTATTTATAAAGATTATGCAGTTTTCTGCTTGAGATTGGATATAGTACACTAATAGACGACACTCGAAATATCAAAGACTGTCTTTTTCCCATATCGATGGGATTTTCGTCCATTTTTCTGTAATAGGTCAAACAGACGAAGGGAAATTTTTGATACTTCTTGGGTGTCTTTTTATATAGCTCCATATACTAAGTATAGATGATCTTGAATCATATAAATTGCTTTATATTCACTTAATTCTTTTTGTTTTTTCTTATGAGAAAAAAGGATAGATAAAGCCTGAAAACGCTTGAAGAAAGGGGATATCCCTATTCTTCACTCAGACCAAGGTTGGCACTATCAAATGGATAAATACCACCATATCTTAAAAGAATACAATATAAATCAAAGTATGTCCCGTTAGGAAAATTGCTTAGATAATGCAGTCATTGAAAATTTCTTTGGCTTATTAAAGTCTGAATTACTTTATCTTAAAGAATTTGAAAGTATCGAACACTTTAAGAGTGAATTAGAAAATTATATTCATTATTACGGCCACAAAAGAATCAAAAAAAAATTAAAAGGATTTCCCCCTGTGAAATACAGAGTACAATCCTTATTCGTTGCTTAAATATATGTCCAAATTTTGGGTCCAGTACATATCAGTATGTCCAAAGTTCAGAGATTCCTTGCAAGCATCTTCAGTTTTTTGCACCAGAACCCAGTAAAATGAAATAGACTTTTTAATTTCTTTGTCTTGTTTACGTAACCTTCAATTCTTCATATAATAAAATTAACATTTCTTTTAAATACAAAGGTGGAATACTATGGCTAAGACAATTGCAGATATCGCTAAATTAGCAGGTGTTGCAAAAAGTACTGTATCCCGTTACTTAAATGGTGGATATGTAAGTGATAAAACAAAACAAAAAATTGAAAGTATTATTGAAATGACTAATTTCTCTCCCAATACATTTGCACAAAGTTTAAAAGCAAAAACAACAAATTTAATTGGTGTCATTATCCCCCGATTAGATTCCTTCGCTACAACAAAAACACTTATCGGGATTGATAATACTTTGCGAGAAAATAACTATCAAATGCTTGTTGCAAATGCGAATCAAAAAATCGAAACGGAAATTCAAGCAATGGAAAACTTTATAAAACAAAAAGTAGCTGGCATAATTTTATTAACAAAAACTTTAACAAAAGAGCATAAACACATTATCGCTAATTCTACTACTCCTATTTTATTTGTTGGTCAAGAATATGAGGATCAATATTGCCTCGTTCATGATGATTTTGATGCTGCTTATGAGCTAGGAGCATACATATTATCACAAGGCCACCGTCATATCGCCTATTTAGGAGTAGAAAAAGATGATATTTCTGTTGGTTTAAATCGAAAAAATGGTTTTCAAAAAGCGATTGAAAATTTAGATCCTACTTGTACCGTTTCTTATTACGAAACAACTTTCAAAATAGAAGATGCGATGAAACAAGTACAGCATATTTTAGATCACAACCGCCCTACTATTGTCGTATGTGCTACAGATAATATCGCCCTTGGAGCAATGAAAGTAATTCATTCTAATCATCTTTCTATTCCAAATCATATCTCTGTAGCAGGATTCGGTGGATATGATATTTCGGAAATGGTACACCCTAGCTTAACGACAATCGCATTTGACTATGAGTATGCTGGTAAGCTTGCTGCTACTTCCCTTTCACAGCTTGTTGAAAACAAAACAATACCTAAAATATTACATTCTCGCTATACATTAAAAATCCAAGAAAGCGTTGACAAAATTTAAAGACGCTCTATAATAAAGATAAAACCGGTTCCACATTTTAAAAACAGGATTTTTACATCACACCCTGTTTTTTATTTTAACCAAAAACGGAACCGGTTCCATAAATAGAAAGTGTTTTAGTAAGGAGGAATTTTTATGAATATGAAAGAAATCGCAACGCAAGTTTTACAGAACATCGGCGGAAAAGAAAACATTATTCGCGCTACACATTGCGCTACTCGCCTTCGTCTTATACTCAAAGATGAAACAAGAATAAATGCAGCAGAAATCGAAAACATCGATGGGGTTAAAGGTGCTTTTGCAACGTCTGAGCAATATCAAATTATTTTTGGAACTGGTGTAGTAAACAAAGTATATGATGAATTTTCAAAACTAATTGGAATATCGTTTGATTCCCCAGTATCAAACGATATTCCTAAGAAAAAAATGAATCCGTTCGCTCGACTTGCAAAGACATTATCCAATATTTTCGTTCCAATTATTCCAGCTATTGTCGCAAGCGGTTTACTTATGGGTCTACTCGGAATGTTGAAAGCGTTTAAATTAGTTCCTGGCGATCACTCACTTATCCAATTGCTTGATATGTTCTCAAGTGCAGCTTTCATTATTTTACCTATTTTAATCGGGGTTAGTGCTGCTAAAGAATTTGGCGGAAATATTTTCTTAGGTGCAGTTATTGGCGGCATATTAACTCACCCAAGCTTAACGAATCCTTGGACTCTTTCAAATGCAAAACCAACTGTTTTACATTTCCTTGGTATGGATATTGATATGATTGGCTATCAAGGCACTGTTCTACCTATTTTATTATGCGTATATGTTATGAGTACAATTGAAAAGGAACTCCGAAAACGCGTTCCGAACTCTTTAGATTTATTAGTTACACCGTTCTTAACAATTATTATAACTGGCTTTTTATCACTTATTATTATCGGACCAATTGGATATAAAATCGGTGACGGTATTACGTACCTTTTAAATACTATTTATCAATTTGCAGGACCAGTAGCTGGCCTTATATTCGGTGGGCTATATTCAACAATCGTTCTTACTGGCTTACACCATAGCTTCCATGCTATTGAAGCGGGCTTACTCGCTAATAAAGATATCGGTGTCAATTTCTTACTCCCTATTTGGTCAATGGCGAACGTTGCTCAAGGTGGGGCTACTTTAGCAGTTTATTTCAAAACAAAAAACAAAAAAACGAAAGAAATTGCAATTCCAGCAGCAGCTTCAGCATTTTTAGGAATTACAGAACCAGCTATTTTTGGTGTCAATTTAAAACTTGGTAAACCATTTATTGCAGCAGCAATTGGAGGCGCAATTGGAGGCGCTTACGTTGTTTGGATGCAAGTTGCAGCAAATGCATATGGTTTAACAGGTATTCCAATGCTTACAATTGTTGCACCTCTTGGCATGATGAATGTGATTCACTATGTAATCGGCTTCGCTATTGCAGTTATCACTGCTTTTGTTGCCACATTCATTTTATATAAAGAAAGTAAATAACAACGAGGTGAAAACCTATGTCGAAATATAAAACAATACTGCAATCTAATAAAGAAGAATTACATTCTTTAAATGAAATTGCAAATCAAGATTCATGGAAACCTATTTATCATATCCATCCACCATATGGATTAATGAATGACCCTAACGGTGTATCATACTACAATGATGAATATCACGTTTTTTATCAGTGGTATCCATTTGGCCCGATACACGGGATGAAACATTGGGGACATGTAAAATCAAAAGACCTTATTAACTGGGAGCGCATGCCAGTCGCCATCATCCCGACTGAAAGCTATGAATCGCATGGCGCATATTCCGGTAGTTCTATTATAAAAGATGGGCTCCTTCACTTATTGTATACAGGAAATATAAAAAAAACTGATGATTCTCGCGATGCTAAACAATGTATGGTAACGATGGATTCTCAATATACGATGACTAAATATAGTAATAATCCTGTTATTGATATGATCCCTGATGGATATACGAAGCATGTACGTGACCCAAAAGTATGGAAAAATAACGATACGTACTATATGTTACTCGGAGCACAACGTGAAAATAAAACGGGGACTCTATTATTATATAAGTCACTAGACCTATACAGTTGGCATTTCCAAGGTGAGGTTCAAACAAATTTAAAAGAATTTGGATTTATGTGGGAATGCCCCGACTACTTCCAACTATCAGGAAAAGATGTGTTACTCTTTTCGCCACAAGGAATCGAAAGAGACAAGGAAAGTTTTCAAAATGTATATAATGTCGTATATGCAATTGGACATTTTGATATCGAAAATTTATATTTCCATATTGATGCGTATTACGAAGTTGATAAAGGATTCGACTTTTATGCCCCTCAAACTTTAGAAGATCCGTCTGGGCGCCGCCTTTTATTTGCTTGGGCGGGCTCAAGCGAAATAACATATCCTTCTGACGATTATATGTGGGCTCATTGTTTAACACTTCCGCGAGAACTAGCGTTAGAAAATAATATATTAAAACAAAAACCAGTTTCAGAACTAACCAAGCTAAGAACAACCAAAAAAGAGATTTCAGGTGACATACTAACTGGGCTAAACGTATTAACCACTCTTGGCCATGAATACTCATATGAATTAATTGTCACTCTTAAAACAGATGATGCGAACAAATTTGGCCTTTCCCTCTTCCATAATGAAGAGGAATCTTTACCGATTACATTTAACCGCGAAAAAGGAACTGTTTCCGTAGATCGACGCAATTTCCATCACCAATTCGGCGGAGAATATGGGTGCGAACGTTGTAAAAAAATTGATATTCGCGATACGATAGAACTGCGAATATTTGTAGATAATAGCATCGTAGAAATTTTCTTATATGATGGTTCCACTGTCTTTACGTCTAGAGTATTTCCGCGAAAAGACATGAAACAGCATATCGCAATCTTTTCAGATGCAAAACTACATTTTACAATTACACAATATAAACTTAAAAGAGGGATTGTATGAGAAATGTATTTTGTATAGGTGAATTATTAATTGATTTCGTTTGTCGAAATTCCAATGTTTCTTTAGTAGATGGTGCAGATTTCGAAAAAAAAGCTGGTGGGGCTCCAGCTAATGTTGCCGCCGCTATTACAAAATTAGGTGGACACGCTACATTTATGGGACAAGTAGGAAATGATCCATTCGGTGATTTTCTAGAGCAAACTTTACAGCGTGCACATGTTGATATTTCAATGCTCATAAAAGATAAACAAACCACGCTTGCTTTCGTATCCATCGATAAAGATGGCGAACGAGATTTTATTTTTATGCGCGGAGCTGATGGTGAATACACTTTTAATAAAATTGATTTATCGAAAATAAAACGTAATGATCTAATACATTTCGGTTCGGCAACTGCCTTATTATCAAGTCCATTAAAGGAAACATACTTTCAACTATTACAATTTGCGAAAGACAATAATCATTTTATTTCTTTTGATCCAAATTATCGAGATGCACTGATTACAGATATAGAGCAATTTTCTCAAGATTGCCTATCCATTATAAAACACGCACATTTCGTAAAGGTAAGCCGAGAAGAAGCCACAATGCTTTCTAAAGAAACTGATTTACAACAATCAGCACTGAAATTACTACAATACGGGGCTAAAGTTGTAGCTATTACACTCGGAAAAGACGGCACCCTTCTCGCAACACAAGACTCTCAAATCATTGTACCTTCTGTTTCCATTAAACAAGTAGATGCAACTGGTGCTGGTGATGCTTTCGTCGGAGCGATGTTATACCAAATTGCAAAAAGTGAACAAACTCTTATTCATAACTTCAAAGATTTAAAAGAGTTTATCTCATTTGCAAATAAAGTAGGTGCTGTAACATGTACAAATTACGGAGCAATTGCTTCCCTTCCATCATTAACAGATGTAAAAGCATACGATTAATCAAGCACTCTGTAATGTATGAATACTGAAATTCGTACAAGATAGTAAGAAATGATAGAAGTATAAAGAATAGCCCTTCATCTTATCCTTTTTGGCCAGGTGGAGGGCTACTTTTTCATGTTTTGGCAGGTTGCTGTAAGACATGCCTGTATTTGGGGTAGCACCACATCGCTATCAAGCTAACAAGACAAAATACCCCCTAAAATGAAAAAGGCGTTATTCTTTCTGAGAAATCATAGGAAAGGATAACGCCTTTATATCAATATGACGGTATCCTATATGAAAAATTAACATCGTTTCAAATGTATATATTGTGTTCATATGCATTTAAAAGGCAAGGAGTTGAATCATGAAAATCTTACTATCTAATAAGTCTAAGTCTCCTATTTATCAACAAATCATTGATCAGATTATATTACAAATATCAAATGAAACATTGAAAGTAGATGATTCGTTACCTTCTATGCGTTCATTAGCAAGAGACTTGAAGGTAAGTGTTATTACTTCAAAAAGAGCGTACGAAGAACTTGAAAAGGCGGGTTACATCTACTCTATAGTAGGGAAAGGCTCGTTTGTTGCAAAACAAACAAAGAAACAACGAGCGGATGAACCAAGTGATCCAATACGTGAAAAGTTCAGTACAATCGTTCGAGAGAGTAAGGCTAATCATTTATTAAGGGATGAGTTAATACAAATTATTAATCATATTTATGAGGAGGAATAAAAATGGAGAACATTGTAGAAGTGAAAAATGTTTCAAAAACATATAAGGGATTTTCTTTAAAAAATGCATCGTTCAACATCAAAAAGGGGTTTGTAACGGGATTTATTGGCGCAAATGGTGCTGGGAAAAGTACGACAATTAAACTTATTATGGATCTTATTAGCAAGGATAGCGGAGATATCACAGTTTTCGGTAAAGATCATCAAAAGGACCAAGTTTCTATTAAAGAGCGTATAGGATTCGTATACGATGACAATATCTATTATGAAGATATGACAATTCATCAACTGAAAAAATTCATTGCTCCAGCGTATAAAAAATGGGATGAAAATCAGTTCCAATCCTACTTACAGCGTTTTGAGTTACCGACTAACATAAAAATGAAAGAGATGTCTACAGGGATGAAAATGAAGACTTCCCTAGCGTTTGCACTTTCACACCATGCCAATTTTATACTTATGGATGAACCGACATCTGGACTCGATCCTGTATTTCGAAGAGAACTTTTAGACATCCTTTATGATTTAATGGTCGATCAAGATAAAACAATTTTTTTCTCTACACATATTACCACTGATTTAGATCGTATTGCTGATTATATTGTATTTATTCATAATGGTGAGATTGTGTTTGAAAAAGATATACATAGTATTTCTGAAGAATATGCAACTGTAAAAGGGGATAAATCCTTGCTTACGCCTAAAATCAGAGAACAATTAATCGGGATTCGTGAAACAAACATGGGGTTTGAAGCACTCACAAGTAACGCCAGCCGTTCACGTACGCAATTAGGGAATGATGTATTAATTGAAGAAGCGACATTAGAAGATATTATGTACTATACAAAAAAGGGGAATGTTCAATATGTATAATTTAATATTAAAGGATTTTAGATTGCAAAAATTATTGATCTTACTCTATCTACTTGGTATATGCTTTTTTATAGGGACGTTTGGAAGTTTTGGGTTCATAGTCGTTTTGGTGGCTGGTTCTTATATGATAAATCTACATTATTACGACGAAAAGAATAATAGTCACAAATTTATTAATAGCCTGCCTTATAGTAGAAATAAAATTATTATGTCAAAATATATTGGTACAGTGTTGTTTACAATTCTAGTAGTTCTATTCTCATTATTGATACAAGCAGTAATTCAAGTTGCATCCCCGACTTATGGAGTTGAAATTGAAACTCCACACACAATTGTGGTTAGTGTTCTTACTGTCATGTTGTTTACGTCTATCTACTTACCATTTTTCTATCGCTTCACCAATAAATATTTGATGGCTGCTGTCAGCATTATTTTCCCTGTATGTGTTGTTTTATGGAGACCAATTGAGGCATATGTAAATATTACCGACCTTGTATATAGCGTTACTACACAATTTACTATTAATCAACTCATTATACTTGTTTCAATCGTTACCATGCTTATATTTATTGGTTCTTACTTCTTAACGGTGAGAATTTATAAACGTACTGATTTTTAAAAATTCTTTTTAAGTATAAATCTATAGCTTTTTTCTTAAATTCTACATCGTAAGTGACTCTAATTTTCCCCATAAAAAAACCCCCTCCATAGTAAACAGGTTAATGTGCTTTCATTTTCCTGTCTAATATAAGGGGATCATATCACTATGATAGCTGCTATCTCTTATTTCCAATCTTACTTTCTCTTTCGCTTATAAAGACTTTTATATAAACAGGGTCTCTTCCCCTGAGAAAAGTGCACCAATTTTCCTAATTTTGATTCGAACTATCTGTACTAGTAGCTTCACCATGTATACGTTGCTGTTTTAAATCAAAGTATACATCTAAAACTTCCTTTCCAATTATAGAATTAATTCCATTATGATCATCATGAAGCCACGGGACTACTATAGAAAATGCTACTTCTGGATTATCATATGGAGCATATCCAACTAATGTTAAGTTGTAACATTCCATACGTTCTCCTTTTGCATTTCTACCAATTGGATCATCTCCACCATATACAGTTTGAGCTGTCCCTGTTTTTCCTGCTGGTTTATATGGAGCATTTTTGAAATACTTCACGCCAGTTCCATCACCTTCTTGAAATACCCATCTAAACCCTTCTTTTATTCGATCAATATGTTCTGTCTTCATATCAATTCGATTTAATACGACAGGCTCTATGGAGCGTATAACTTTGCCAACCTCTTCTTTTATTGATTGCTCTCGTATTTCTTGTACAATCTTCGGTTGCATTCTATAACCGCCATTAGCAATCGTTGAAATATATTGCGCCAATTGCAGTGGTGTATACGTATCATACTGACCGATAGAAAAATCTAATAAAAACCCTGGTTGACTATCTATTTTTCTCGTTTGTCCAATTATTTCATTCGGTAAATCAATACCTGTTGGGACACCTAAACCAAATTGCTTGAAATAATAGCGCATCGTATCAAATGCTTCTTGTTTAATATCCAACTTACCATTTGGTACGTAATTAACCCCTGCGATTTGTAAAGCTGTCTGGAACATGTATACATTCGAAGATACTTGTAAAGCTCTTAAATCATTTACATTACCAAATCCGGATACATTCCACGATTTCTTAGCTTGTGTACCTTTAAATTTCATCGGTGCATCATAAAATTGATCTCCTGGATGTATTGCCCCTGTCTCATATCCAGTTAATAAAGTAGCACCTTTTACAGCTGATCCTAGCTCATACGAAGTTGTCATGTTACCTAATGCTAAATCCTCAATCTCTATTTTCCCTTCTTTTTCTACAATCTTTTTGCCTGCCATAGATAAAATCTGCCCATTATTTGGATTCGTCATGACGACAAAAGCTCGGTCCAACAGTGGCTCTGAACTCTTAAAAGCTCTCAAATTTTTCTCAATACTTTCTTCCACTTTCTTTTGTAATTCCATATCAATCGTTAATATTAAACTATTACCACTTTTTCCTTTAGAGATTATTTCTGTGTTTATAATGTTTCCTGATTTATCAGTAATGTTTTTCACTTCTTCTTTTGTGCCGTGTAATACATCTTCATATCGTTGTTCAATATAACTTTTTCCTACACGATCATTACGGTTATATCCACGTACCAAATAAGAATCTAAGTTTTCTTTCGGTAGTCCTTCTTCACTACTTGTAATATTACCTATCACGGAACGAAATAAATTACCATTTACATAATTACGTTCCCAATCAACTGTTGTATCTACTCCTGGAAACTCTGCAAGGTTTTCACTTATCCTTGCATATTCTTGATCTGTTACATCTTTTTTTATAATTTGTGGTGTCAGTTGATAACCTGAACTCATTTTACTTTTAATAGCTAACACCTTTAAATCTTGTGCTGTTAATTCTGCCAATTCTACTTCTGTAACGCGACTTCGTCTTAAGTCATCAATTTTTTTATCTAACTCTTTTCCCTCTATTCCCTTTTCTTTAAACTTTTCTATATCTTTTTTAGTAATCTTTGATTCCGCACGTTTCGTATTCAATTGCATCCAGAAATCCTTTTTATCGATATCTGTTAACTTATTTATATCTTGTTCAGGCATTTCAAGTACTTTCGCCAAGTCTTTTGCTGTTTTTAAAATATCTTCACTCTTTATCCCCTTCACCCTTGTATACGTAATTGTGCGAAGAGATTTATTATTAACGACCGTTTTCCCTTCTCGATCTAGAATTTGTCCACGTGGAACTGGTATACTAGTTGTTTCATTTTGACTGTTTTCCACTTGGTTCTTATAATCCTCCCCCTCAACGATTTGTACTTTTCCTAGCTGCATAATAATAGCTGAGAATAGTACAAATATGCAAAGGAACATTATATTTAATCGAATAGATATATATGTCTTGTTCTTTCCTTTTTGTTTTTCCATAAATCCTCCATTTAATTCTTTCAGAAATTGCTATCAATATTTAGTAAATACAAATACTAAATGCATTCCTTTTGGTTAGCCACGTAATTAATAACCCTCCTTTCCTGTTGTTCTCTCTATTTTTTTGTCGCTTATATTAGAAATACTAAACTGTATACTGACCCATATTAAACTTACACATAGACTTGCTAGTAACTTTTCATGCTAATTATTCCTTTCTTCATGCTGTAATACTTAATAGACAACCTAAGTAATAAAGTTGTTCCACATTTACAAAAAAAATAATTAACTATAAGATGAAATAGGCTACATAAGGGAGGGTTATATGTTACATATAAAAAAATGGAGATTTTTTGCGGTTCTTTCTATTGTAGGTTTGATTTTACTAATTTTAGTAAAAATCAACTTCATTTCAATTACTATCGCAACTTCTTCAGCTGAAAGAGGAAAAATTTTTGATCAAAATGGTGTCATACTAGCTACAAATAAGCAAGTTAAGTCTCTATATTGCACTTCTAATGATGAAAAGCTATCGAATCAAGATACATCAAACACATTAGCTTTTTTCAATCAATTTTCAAACGAGTTTCAACATGATTTTTCTACAGAGGACGTAAAATCACAATTACAACAATCTTGTAAAAAGCAGACTATGAATGATATACCGTTATACTCTGAAATAAATGAGAGTGAACTTACATTCATAAACAAAAACAAACCCAATAATGTAATAATTAAAGATGAATGGATTCGATATTATCCAAAGAACGAAATTGCTTCACAAGTAATTGGATATGTAGAAAATGATCTTAATTCTAAGTATGGACCTGTTGGGAAAAGTGGGATTGAGCTTCAATATGAAAATGATTTAAAAGGAAAACCCGGAAAAACTCTGATTTTTAAAATGAATAATAAAAAGTTCTTATGGAACATTCAAAAAGCACAAAAAGGAAAAGATATCCAGCTAGCTTTAGACTCGAAATTGCAGCAAAAAACAGAGGAAGCATTAAGATCTCAAATTAAGCAAATACGTGATGCTAAAGCTGGTTATGCTGTAGTAACCGATGTAAAAACTGGCGCAATTTTAACTATGGCCAACTCGGCAGTTTTTAATCCAAATACATTACATACACATGTATCATCTAAAAATGAAAACATTAAATCACTTTCGCAAAATAAAGCAATTCAAAAATTAAAATATGGTGAATCTTATGTAAATATAGCCTCTATTATAAAGCCACTTACTATTTTAATTGGATTAAACGAAAAGCTTTTTCAGCCTGAAGATACTTATTTAGATAAGGGTACTTTTCAGTATGATAATCAAAATAACATTGCTAATGCACCTGGAACGCCAACAGGTGAGATTACACCGAGTCAGGCTATCATTAATTCATCTAACACATTTATGACAGCAAAAGTAGCTCTGCCCTTATTCAACCAAAATAATGGGAATATAGAAAAAGTGGCACATATATGGACAGATTATTTAATGCAATTCGGCCTACGTTCTAAAACCGGGATTGATTTACCCTTTGAAGAAGACGGACAATATGAATTCCATCCATCTAATAAGTTTGAAAATGGAATCTCCGCTTTATTAAATGCCTCTTGGGGAGGAAATGAAGTGCATACCCCTCTTCAACTCGCTCAATATGCAGCAACTTTGGCAAGTAAAGGTGATAAATATAAACCTCAAATCGTAAGTGCTATTATGAGTCAGGACGGTAAGGAAACAAAAAAGTTTAAACCAATTTTAGAAAGTTCAAATCGTTATCCTATAGAATTTTGGAGTGTCGTGCACGGTGGAATGAGTCAAAATATAGAGGAGATTAAAAATTTCCCCTTTCATGTCGCAGGTAAAACGGGTAGTACAGGTTCTCCGAATGAGCAAGAAAGAATGATAAATCATTCTCTTTTCATTGCATATGCTCCTACCGAAGATCCACAAATCGCCATTTCTGTCGTTATTCCTGGTAGTAATTCAGAAAAAAACATCGCTGCTCTCGTTACATCAGAAATTTTAAAGTCTTGGAATACACTTCAAAAGGAGGATAAAGATAAAGAGGAAGGTTCATTAAAGTGAACCTTCCTCTTTTACCATATAGATTCTATATTCGTTATTTTCCATATACCTTCATGATTCTTTTCGAACATGAAAGAATATTTAATATCAGTTAAAACATACTTTTTTTGTACATATCCAGTAGTATTACCGTTAATAGTCGATATTTTTATATATCCATCATTTTGCACTTTTTCCGGGATCCAAGCTTTTACCATTTCATTAGATACTTCATATAAAACTTGTGATTCTCGTTTTGGTTCAGCTAAAATTTTCGTTTTATTTCCAGTAACAGTTACATATATAAAATGTTCTCGCTTTGATTGGTTACTTTCTGTCATTCCACTTGGTACTTTATACACTTTCTTTGTATCATTTGCAAATTCTCCCCCCATTGTAAGAGCGACTTGCAACTCATGAAACAAATCTTCATCAAATTTCAATTCATCCTTCTTATAACTATTCCCTTTAAATAGAACTTCATCATTTAATGCTTTATACAAATCATTTTCATTTCTTGAATTTGTACTTCGAGATAAATCATTCATAAACTGTTTTAATGATGGCTCTTGAGCAGACTCATCTTTTGTTTTCAGCTTAATTTGTGTACTACTTTGTACCGGTGATTTATTATCATCAAGCCCAGGTTGTTGAACAATAAAAAATAACATTGTACAAACCAACACAACTACAACAGGCAATGCTTTTTTACGAGGTGGTCTCTTATATATTACAGAATCTACTTCACTATTTTGGTATACCGATTGCTTTATTTTATTAATAAATTCTTCTTCATCTTTACGACGCTCCATTGGGCCTTTTTTCAATTTACTATACCAGTCAGGATTCTTTTTACTGTTCATCACTTCTACCCTCCCCTATTAGTTTTGAAACTTTACTTCTCGCTCGGCTTAATCTAGATTTGACTGTTCCAATTGATACACCTAATGTTTCAGCCATTTCTTCATAAGATAATTCATATTTCGCGTCCAATATTAGTATTTCACGGTGTTTTTTAGGTAGTTTTAATACAACATCCCACACTTCATTCAGTTCCTCTTGCTTAAAAAACTCTTGTTCTGCCGAGGAAGACTGCTTGTCGTCACTAAAAAATCCCACTAAAGATATCCTTTTAAAATAAGAGGATTTCAAATAGTTTATTGCCGTATTTCTTGTGATTTTTAATATCCACGTTTTAATAGATGACTCCTTTCGAAACGAATGCCAATGTTTAAAAACCTTTATAAAGACATCTTGTGTGATATCATCTGATAAGTGTGGATCTTTCGTAATAATAAATGAATAATTCCATACATCTTGCCAATAGTCTTTTATAACATAGTCAAGCTCATCATGATTACATTTTTCAATAAACTTTTGTTCCATTTCCACACCTCGAACTTATTTGAATAAACATAAAACTGCCCTCACTTTTAATATAGTTTCAATATATAGACATGATACAAGTTTCATTTGTTCCATTGTTTATCTTTTTTTAGGTTCTGTTGCAAAGTTTCTTCACAGATAAAAAATTGGCATGATTGCAGGTGGATTTTATGCAATCGTTAGTAATTGATGTAATTCATTGTATATCGAAAAAACGAAGTTTGGCTGCAAACTTCGTTTTCGTTTATATAGAGCATGAATGGTTTCAATTCCTTTCAAGTTACGTGAAGCATGACGAAGACTTTGAAATCCTGCGGATTTAGAAAAACGTCGTTTGACATGCCTATGGTCTTGTTCGATGAGATTGTTCAAATTCTTGACGGTACAATGAGTTGTACATTTATAAAGACCTTGTTCTTTTAATTTATTAAACGTGCAAAGTAGCGTTGGGGCTTTGTCTGTTGTAAGAACCATTGGTTCTCCGAAAATTTCGACTAATCGTTTCATAAACATATAGGCAGCCTGATGATTTCTTGTTTTACGGAGTTGGATATCCAAGGTGTATCCGTCTCGATCAATCGCACGATACAGATAACGCAACTCCCCCTTGACTTTGATATAAGTTTCATCTAAATGCCATGATAATTGAGCAGTTTTATTTTTCTTTTTCCAGATTTGATAAATAAGATTGCCATATTCATGAAACCAACGCATGATAGTTGTTGGATGAACTGATATTCCACGCTCTTTCAAGACTTCAGATACATCACGATAGCTTAAAGAAAAACGACAGTCGTAGCCGATGGCTACCAAAATAATATCTTTCTTGAACTATTTTCCTTTAAAATAACTCATGCATCATGCTCCTCGAATCATTTTTTCCATTTTAATTTCGTTTAGAAAACTTTGAAACAGAACCAAGATTTTTAAGTTGATGGGCATGTGGCGGCACCCCTATAAAAGAAAACAACCTGTTTTTATACAGGTTGTTTTCTTTTGTAAAAATTTAATTTGTTGTTTTTATAACGGTTGGGATTACTCTTTTAAAATTAAGAGGTTCTTTTTTTGATGTTGATTATTTTTGTTCTAAAATACGTTCAACCTCATCTATTCCTAATTTACTGGCTTTAGCAATCGTTTCAAGTGGTACACCAAGTTCATGCATACCTTTAATCATCTGTATTTCCCCTTGCTGAACCCCTTCTTGAATGCCTTCTTTTTTTCCCTCATTACGAGCATGAGCAAACTTTGCAGCCTCATCCATTAAGGCCTTTTCTCTTGCTTCATATGCTTGACGGAAAGAAGAATCTTGACTCATACGTTCCCACTTATTCATTGCTTTTTGTAAAATCGGATCTTGGTTCATGGCAATGTCCTCCAATGTTTGTGTGAGATACTCATCTTCATTCGCTGGTAATAATAATAACCAACGAACAAACGAGTCTTCCCACGGATTAACTTTCTCTTCACGCCATTGCTGTAGTAACTTTGGAATCTCTACAATATGAACTTCTATATCGTCACTTAATAACTTTTGTTGTTGCTGATTCCAAAGGATTCCTGTTGTATGAAATGATTCATATTCTGGAAACATCACAAAGTTTAACAAGTTTATGGTAATGGTTTTATGAAGCGAACTATAAGGCATTCCTTTTTGCAATTGAGAGGTGTATAACCTTCCCCAATAATACAAGCTGCGTTTGATCATATCGTGATTATTATTCAATTGTATTTCTACATTTACCTTTGTTCCTGTATTTAATGTAGCCGAAATATCTAAAATCGATAATTTATCTTCTTCATATTCTCGATGCAAATGTGGATCTTCTAATTGTAGGGCAACAATAGGTGATTCTAAAGAATCTTTTAATATGGCATTTAAAAAGGCAACTAAAATATCTTCATTCCCATTTGTGCCAAATAACTGCTTAAATGCAAAATCGATACGTAAATTTACTAATGAATTGGACATGGTTTTCCTCTTCCTGTTTCAGACTATATATTTACCTTTATTGTACATAAAACTAAAGTCCATATGCAAACAATCCCCTATGATTTATATAGGGATATAAGTCTTTCTCTTAAAGGAAGGGGTCTTTTTTACAATGTGAAACTGTTTGTTAAGAAAATCTTAAGAAGCTCCCCCGCTTTTTATTAAGAAATGCTCTTTATACTTGGAAATGTGTTAAAGGTCATTCTTATTTAAACTTAAAAAATGAATAAAATCACACTTAGTCATATAAGAAAAAGAAAGGTGGAAATGAAAGATGAAAAAAACATTGATTGCAGTTTCAGGATTAGTTGTTGTAGGAGGTGGATTATTAACTTATGCAGGAGGAGATATAGTAGATAGATTTAATCCGTTAGTGAAAGAAAAAGATGTGTATGTCCTTACAAAAGGGGAAGCACAACCTGATGGTAAGAGATATTTTTACATGTTAAACGGAGTTGATGAATCAGGCGATGAAAATACCATTAAAGTAGGGGTTTCTGGTAAGGATGATTTTCCAGATTCTTATTTAAAGGTTCATGTAAAAGGAAAGTACGTTTACAAATTTGAGGAAGTGCAGGAAAAAGAAGTTCCTGAGAAAACAAAAGAAAAACTAAAAAAATAAATAATGAATTTATCGAGTTAAAAACAAAGGTAGGAGAATATTATGAACCACTCAGTTGTAAATGTAAAAAATGTTCAAAAAGTGTACGGTAAAAAAGGTGAAAATCAGTCACACGCTTTAAGAGATGTATCGTTCTCGATTCGAGAGGGAGAATTTGTTGGAATCATGGGACCGTCTGGTTCAGGAAAAACAACATTATTAAATGTAATTTCAACATTAGATGTAGCAACTGGCGGCATTGTTGAAATTGCTGGTATCGATATAACTAAAATGAAGCAAGGAGAGCTTTCAGATTTTCGCTCTCAAAAATTAGGATTTATCTTTCAAGATTTCAATTTATTAGAAAATCTATCTATTTATGAAAATATTGCACTCCCACTTTCACTTCAAGGAGTCCCCTCGCGTAAGATTGGTCCAAAAGTAAAAAAAGTAGCCAACATGTTAAGGATTTCGGAAATACTTCAAAAATATCCATCTGAGGTATCTGGTGGACAAAAACAACGTACCGCAGCAGCACGCGCACTTGTACATGAACCAGCAATTATTTTAGGGGACGAGCCAACAGGAGCTCTTGATTCTAAAAATGCAACAAGTTTACTGGATGCGATGACAAACTTAAATAAAGAACAAGGTGTATCGATTATGATGGTTACTCATGATCCATATAGTGCAAGTTACTGTCAGCGTATTTTATTCATTCAAGATGGTGAGCTATACAAAGAAATTCATCGTAGTGGTATACGTGAAGCGTTCTATAAAGAAATTTTAGATGTACTTGCGGATTTAGGTACACAAAAAGGATAGGAAAGGACGTTCACCATGATATTTAAACTCTCTATTTCAGGGCTAAAAAGTAAGCTAAAAGATTATATTGTCTTACTAGTTGGTCTTGTTATGTCAATTTCAATTTTTTACATGTTTCAAACGCTAGCATTAAATAAAGCATTTGTTGAAGCAAATACTACTATTCGGTCAATTGCGCCTGTTTTTCAAACAGGTTCAGCTCTATTAGCAATCATTACATTCTTCTATGTTCTATATGCAAATTCTTTTTTGATGTCTCTTCGACAAAAAGAATTTGGGATGTATATGATGTTAGGTGCAAAAAAACATAAGGTTACATTACTTATGTTTCTGGAAACGATTATTATTGGCGCAGTATCCTTAGTAATTGGAATTACAGTAGGAATAGGACTTTCACAAGGGATTGGTAAACTCCTCATGAAGCAACTAGATTTTACTGCGAGTGGTTACCAAGGGTTTTATGTACCATCGATGTTAGTTACTTGTATGTTCTTCTTGGTATTATTTGTGTTATCTGCCATTATGAATAGTTTGAAATTATCACGTATCTCCGTTCTGCAACTTGTACATGCAGATGCTTCAGCAGAACGTACAATGATTAGAGGTAAGTGGACCGGGATTGTTTCATTTTTAGCTATTATTTTATTAGGAATTGGATATGCTTCAATGATTTATATGAATAAGTTAAAAGAACAGGGTCCTATGATTGCGATGCTTACAACTACAGCGGGAACGTATATGTTATTTAATTCTGTCCTTCCGCTTATTATTAAAAAATTAAAAACTAATAAAAAGCGTAGTGAGAAAGGTCTTAATGCTTTTACATTTGCTCAATTAAACTTTCGTATTAATAGTTTAACAAAGGTGCTCGCAACAGTAGCAATGTTAGTAGCACTTGGTGCGGGGGCGATTTCAGGTGGGATGGCTTTCAAAAATAACGTAATTCAATCGACGGATCAACTTGAAATATACGATACAGTCATTCATAATCCAACAGCAGAAGAAAAGAATATTCTAGATGGTATTACATTTAAAGAAAAGAATGAATATCACTATAAAGTTGATGGCAAATATGTTTACTACTTGAAAGAAGATCTAGAGAAAAACCGTCCACTTATGCAAGCTGTAACAGAAAAAAAAGATAGAGGGAAAGTAAAACGAGTTTCTGAAAATCTTCCTGTAGGAGCACTTTCAAAATATGGTGAGGAGAATATGGAGGATACAAATATTATCCCAGAAGAGTGGGATGACGCTTTACGCTCTCTTCAACCAACCTATTTAAATTACATGGAAAAAGTAAAAAAAATAATAGATCAAAAAATGTACGATGGCATACAAGAAAAAGAAAACATTGTTGTAATTGGAAAAACTGAGGATTTTGTAACATATTTAGATAAATGGAAAAAAATTGACGAGTTGCAACTAGTTAAATATAAAAATGTCACAGCTGAAGATATCTTCAGCAAATATCAAATATACACTATGATTTACGCCAGTGCCAGCGGAACAGTATTTATGGGTTTCTTCTTAGGTATTGCTTTCCTTGCGATGATGGCAAGCTGCTTAATGTTTAAGATTCTTTCTGGTGCATCAAAAGATATTGTACGCTACGAAATGCTTCGAAAAATTGGAGTCCGTCATGAATTATTAGCAAAATCCATTTATAAAGAGCTATTTTTAGTCTTTTTATTTCCAGGGATAGTAGGTATAATTCATGTATTATTGGGTATGAAGATTTTTGGTTTCATCTTAATTGACCCATATTTCCGTATTTGGTTACCAATCTTGATTTTCGTAGTTATCTATTCGATTTATTACTTTATTACAGTTCAATTATATAAAAGAATTGTTCTTCCTGAAAAAGTAATTAGAATGTGATGTTTTACTGTAAATGCTTTATATTTAATTATTCGAAAAAATCATTTGCGACAGATGATTTAATCCATACACTAAGATTCTTAAGAGATTCAATATAAATAAAAATAGTAGCATGAGCTGATTGTTTAGCTTGAGCTACTATTTTTATTTGGTTCTTAAAAGACGATATACCTTTTTAGGTTCTGGTGCAAAAATAGAATAAAAGATAATAAAGCGCATAGACTCCTAACGGAATCGTATCTTATGCCGCAAGCCCAAACAATTGATGGATGAATTCTTTCTGATTTTGGACAGACTGGTCCCGTAAATCAACCTGTTCTTTTTTAATCATATGCATGACTTCTACTCCAGAAAGAATGGATGTAGCTGTGTCAAAACATTTGAACCCTAGCATAGAACGAATTCGCTTCTTTATAAAACGATGATCTTGTTCTACTATGTTATTCAAGTACTTTTGTGGTCTAAGTCGCATACCACCAGGTATGCTTTTTTCTTTTTTCAACTGTTCAATTGCTATAGGATAAGCTGGATTTTTATCGACTGTTATAACACGAGGTTTTGAAACATGAAAAGACTGCAAGGCCTTCCTGAAAAAGCGCTTTGCAGCCTTCTGGTCTCTTGTTTTGCTTAGGTAAAAATCGATTGTATTTCCTTTTGAATCAACAGCACGATACAGGTACATCCATTGGCCTTTTACTTTGATATATGTTTCATCGACTCTCCAGGAATCATTTGTTTGTTTAAGGTGACGTCGGATTCGTTTGTCCAATTCAGGACCGTACTGATGAACCCAACGCATAATCGTAGTATGAGAAATAGATAAGCCCCATTCCTCCATCATTTCCACTAAATCACGAAAACTGAGGTTGTACCGTTAACAAAATAATATCAGGCTGATAATGTTTCCATTTGAATACATTTTCCTTTTCCATACCAATCACGCACCTTCTTTAGATTAGTAGTATCAGTATGTCCAAGATTTGTAGATTTATTGCAATTTCCCTGAAGTTTTTGCACCAGAACCCATAAAAAATCGCCATCCTTTCCTATGATTCTACAGAAAGAATAGCGCATTTTTTCATTTTGGGGGAGAACTTTGTTTTATTAGTTTGATAGCGATTGAGTAGCACCACAGCGTTTAAGAGCACATCTGTATAACAGTGACTCATTAGATATTCTATATTTCTGCTAAACAAGACTCCTAAAAATCAGTGCGTTTATAAATTCTCACCGTTAAGAAGTAAGAACCGATAAATATAAGAATGGTAACGATTGAAACAAGTATAATGAGTTGATTAATAGTAAATTGTGTAGTCACGCTATATGCAAGGTCAGTAATATTTACATATGCCTCAATTGTTCTCCATAAAACAACAAATACGGGAAAAATAATGCTGACAGCGGCTATCAAATATTTATTGGTAAAGCGATAGAAAAATGGTAAGTAGAGAGATGTAAACAACATTGCAGTAAGAATACTAATCACAATTTCCTGTGGAGTTGCAATTTGAACATAAGTGGGAGATACAAACTGAATTATCGCTTGAATCGATAAAGAAAATGACACCACTATAAGCATAAAAATCATTGTACCTATATATTTTGACATAATAATTGAATTTCTACTATAAGGAAGGCTGTTAATAAACTTGTGACTATTATTCTTTGCGTCATAATAATGTAGATTTATCACATAAGAGCCAACTGGTAAAACGACCATTAAGTAAAAGCTTCCAAATGTCATAATAAAAAAGCATATGATAATCAAATACAATAATATAATTAATTTTTGCAATCGAAAGTCCTTTAATATTAAATTATACATATTGAATATTCCCCTTTTTTGTATAGTACATAATATCTTCTAATGTCGCTTCTTCAATTAAAAAATCATTCCCTAGTTTAGTATGTGTATGGAGTGCATTACTTGTAAGTGCTTCAAATCCAATGTTTGTTTCACGAATCCCAATCAATTGTTCCCTGATTTTTGGTGTAAGTAAAGCTGTATCCCCTTTTACAATTGCATATTCTTCAGAAATACTATGCATATCTTTTTCGAACACAATTTCTCCATTATGAATAAATACAATATAATCAGCTATACGGTCTAAATCCGTTGTAATGTGCGTAGAAAAAAAGATTGTTTTATCTTGATCGACCATTAAATCATAAAGAATGTCTAAAATTTCTCTTCGAAATACAGGGTCAAGCCCAGAAGTCGGTTCATCCATAATAATAAATTCGGCATGGTGTGAAAGTGCAAACGCTAGGGAAGTCTTCATTTTCATCCCTTTAGACATCTTTTTCATTTTTATGTTAGTCGGTAACTCAAAGTTTCGTATGTAGGATTGAAAGCGATTTTCATCCCATTTTTTATAAGCTGGAGCAATAAATTTTTTTAGTTGATGAACTGTCATATCTTCATAAAAGATATTGTCATCATATACGAATCCAATACGTTCTTTAATAGAAACTTGATCCTTTTGATAATCCTTACCAAAAACTTTGATATCTCCACTATCCTTACTAATAAGATCCATAATTAGTTTAATTGTTGTACTTTTTCCTGAGCCATTTCCGCCAACAAATCCCGTTACAAACCCCTTTTTTATGTTGAACGATACATTTTTTAAAGAAAATCCATTATATGTTTTTGAAACATTTTTCAGTTCTACAATGTTTTCCACTTCTATTCCTCCTCATAAATACGATGAATAATCTGTATTAACTCATCCTTAAATAAATGATTAGCCTTACTCTCTCGAACGATTATACTGAACTTTTCACGTATTGGATCACTTGGTTCATCTACTTGTTGCTTTTTTGTTTCTTTTGCAACAAAGGAGCCTTTCCCCACTATAGAGTAGATGTAACCTGCTTTTTCAAGTTCTTCGTATGCTCTTTTTGAAGTAATAACACTTACCTTCAAGTCTCTAGCTAATGAACGCATGGAAGGTAATGCATCATCTTCTTTCAATGTCCCATTTGATACTTGTAATATAATTTGGTCAATGATTTGTTGATAAATAGGAGACTTAGACTTATTAGATAGTAAGATTCTCATGATTCAACTCCTTGCGTCTTAAATGCTTATGAACACATTATACACACTATGCACAATATATACAATATATACATTTTGACGATGTTAATTTTTCATATAGGATACCGTCACATTGATAAAAAGACGTTATCCTTTCCTATGATTTCTCAGAAAGAATAACGTCTTTTTCATTTTAGGGGGTATTTTGTCTTGTTAGCTTGATAGCGATGTGGCTGAACCCCTAAACGTACAATTTTCTTTTTTCGGTCGTGTCGGGCCTTATAGCATTTAGGTAATCAGCTATTCGTTAATCGTGAGGCAGATATTTTTAGCTAAAAAACCAATAATAGAAATATAATACAGATTACGAACCGTTTTACACGTATCTCGGCTGAATCTCAGAATCACATATTGTTATGACTACTGCTATTCTTCTCTAATTACATCTATAACGTTATCCCTCTTAATTTTCCGAAGCGGAATTAGTACCGATACATAACTAATCAACAGTGCAGTTATAAATGTGATAAAGCTAGATTGATAAGGAATAATCCATTCAAACGACACCGTATTTGACAGTGCTACATAAAGAATATACGACAGCATACAGCCGAAAAAGATCCCTTGTATGCTTCCAAAGAAACCGTACAGGAGTCCTTCATATATAACCATCTTTTTCAAATCCTTTTGCGACATACCAATCGATTTTAAAGCAGCTAATTCTTTTCTTCTCATAATGATGCTGACTGTAATGGTATTTAAAATATTTACACAACCAATTAGTGTAATAACAGCTATAAATCCGTACCCTAATATTTTTATATAAAGTATATTGTCTTTATGGAAATTACTATGAACAATATTATTTTTTACATCTATAGATGCATCTCCACCGAGTTTCTTTTGTATATCTAAAATTGTAGCATCAGCCTGAGATTGATTCCGTAAATCAATTTCAAAACCTGTTAATTTTTGTGGAGATGGTGTAATATATTCGGCTATTTGTTCACTAGTAATAAAAGTTATGGTATCCATCACTCTGCTCATATTAAAAATATCCAATTCTACAATTGCAGCTATTTTTAAAGTTTCTAGTTTTTCTTCATTGTAGGAGATTTCCTCTGTAGATTTTCTTTCCTGCTGACTTGTTATTTGGATTTCATCCCCTACCTGAAAAGTGCTTAGAGAACCTATATATTTTTTACTTGTATTCATATCATTTGATGCAGCTTGTTTTACTAAAATAACCTCTTTTTCACGATTTAATTTTGAAATATCAATTCTTCCACTAGTTACATTTTCAGCTAGTTTCTTTAAACTATTCTCATCATATGCTTTTATTTGTGTTTTCATAATTTCTACAGTTTGATTATTATATTGTACTTTTTGATACAGCGATTCATTTCCTTGTAATTCTTTAATTTGTTTATTTTTTGGTACTTTCGTATAAAAATCATTTGCCTGATATTGCTTGTACAGATTCTCTACGTTATTAACTTTATAAATATTTCGACTCATACGATCTATGCTAGGCCTGTCTAAATTCGAATTAACCGTAACTGATATGTCCGACTTTAGAGCTTGAATTTCCGGTTGTTTACGCTGAATGACAGTATCTATGAGAAACGTAAACGTGATATACAGTACACTACTTATAATAATAGACAAGATTGTAACTGTATATCTATTGGGATTCCTTTGGATATTTTTTAATGCCATACTTAACGGAAAAGATAGTGGTTTCTTTAGCTTTGTTCCCTTTTTTTTCTTTATTTTATCTTTTTTTATGGCTAATCGGCTACTTACGGCCAGTAACGGTGAAATTCTACCTGCAAAAAAAGCAGGAAAATAGCTTGAAATATAGACAGTTATCAATGTGATTAAAGAACTTACACATATAATTAACCAATCTAATTTAATTGTATATCCCATAGAGTTTTTAAGTACGTTTATCAGTACTTGATTAAGTAAAAAGACTACTAATATACTGCACAAAATCCCAAAAAAGATAGCAATAATAGAAAGAAATGTTGCTTCTCTTATCACAATTTTTCTAATTTGTTTTTTGGTAGCTCCTATACTTCTCAATAACCCAAACTGTTTCATTCGCTCTACTATACTAATTTGAAATGCATTGTAAATAATAACAATCGTAGAAATCACAACAATCCCAATACTAATAGCGGCTGCCACCATGATCTCCACATTAGGCTTTAAAGCTCTCTTTAATTCGACATTCACTTTGATATTTTCTTTATTCGTCAATAATTTAAATTGATTTTCAACTTCATCAAAGTTTGCGTACTTATGGAATTCAATCAATACGCTACCTTCTCCAACTTTAAACTTATTTTTATATGTCAATAATTGACCTGTTTTATTTTCCTGAGTACTACTAGACTTATTTAGCAAACCAACAAGTTTATATTTTTTTTCATGAATAGTAAACATACCGCCTAATTTAAGATTGGGCCCGAAGTAAGGTAGCATCCATTTTTCCAAAACAGCCTCGTTTTCATTTGAAGGTAGCTTACCTTGTACAAGAATATCAGAATTCAACAGCTTTAATGCTTGTTGATCTGCATACATATAAGAGACAGCTATCTCATCAACATGGAGCGTCTCTCCTGGAGTTATGATGCCATAAGAAGATATATTCGGATTACTTTTTATCATATTGAAAAGCTTTTGATTATAATTTTCAACTGAAATATTTGCGGAACCCATAGGACCTTTTTTAGCATTTTCAATTCCCGAAGTGTATCCGCTATTAAAAAACAGTCCAATCGTTGTTATTAGCGCCAATGCTAGAATAATACCTGTTAATGTTAGCAGTGTACGTTTTATATTACTTCTGAGATATTTTTGACTTAACTGTTTGTAACTACGAATCAATACTCCTCCCCTCCACATTTTGCTTGATTTTGCACTAATTGTTTATCTGAAATAATCATGCCATCTGCAATGGTTATAATTCGATCAGAGTTTGATGCGATAGCAGGGTCATGGGTAATTAAAATCACCGTCTGATTATATTTTTTAGCCGTTACTTTTAATAAATTCAGAACTTCTTTTGTATTTTTTGTATCTAGATTTCCGGTTGGTTCATCCGCTAAGATAATATCCGGTTTATTTATAAGAGATCTACCAATAGATACCCTTTGTTGTTGACCACCCGATAATTCAGAAGGCAAATGATCTCGTCTTTCATTTAACCCTAGAGTTCGTATAATTTCATCCAGGTAATGATCATCTACCTGTTCCTCGTCCAATAGAGCTGGCAAAGCAATATTTTCTTGTACATTCAATACAGGAATCAAATTAAAAAACTGAAATATAAAGCCAACTTTTCTTCGGCGAAAAATAGAAAGTTCATTATCTTTATAATTGTAGATATTTTCACCTCCTATAAACACATTTCCTGAACTCGGACGATCCAGACCTCCTAAAATATGCAATAACGTACTTTTACCAGAACCTGACGCTCCAACTATGGTTACGAATTCTCCCCTATGAATGGAAAGATTAATTCCTTTTAACGCCTGTACTTGCGTTTCTCCCTCTCCATATGTTTTTACTACATTTTCTAATCTAACAACCTCCATACAACCCATCCTTTTCACAGATTAATTTTGAATCTCTACAAAATAGATTTTATCCCTATCGTAGTCACCATTCTCGTCTTTCACTTCATACACTTTTGAAATGTTTTCAACCACCTTTTTTACCTTGTTTTTATTTTTATAATCAAAATTTTCTTTTACAAACTGAATTAACGAAAGGCTTACTTCTTTTTCTTTTAATTGTTTATATGTTTCCTCATTAACAATTACTATCGGTGATGAAAAATAACCAATCCAATTATTTTGTTCAATATGTTGAACAGGTATCATTTGTCCATTTAAATTTAAATTCCCATCCTTTATTTCCTCATCTTCTACATTTTTCCTATAAAATAAGTTTTTTTCACTTGCTAATTCTTTTATTTCTTTTACCGGGGCTGAAGTCATTGAACTGTCTTCTTTTGATAAGGGCGTTCTTACAATTCCTTTTTTTAAGAATTTTTCAGCTGTAGATTTTGTAATTACCGCATATTGTTTCTTTCTAACAGATGATTTATCAAGTTCCTTGTCCATCTCTTCTTCAGTCATATTTTCTTCTTTTTCTTTCCATTCTTTCTTAATCTCTTCTTTCTGTTCGGTAGTGAGTTCTTGTTTTATTAATTCTGTGACCAATTTATAACTATAATCTGCTGTTTGTACGTTTTGATCTTTATACAGATTTTTAACAGCTGATATATTTTCTTTCGTTCCCGATACCATGATACCGTTTACTGGTTGTGAGGGACCATTTATATAACGATTTACAGCAAACCCTATACCTATAAAAATTGCTGTTACTACTAGAAATCCTATTATCTTTTTCATTTTCTTCCTCCTCATATACTATGTTTAATCTGGGATTAGAACAGTAGGTTTTTTCTTTATATAAACAGTGGCTAAAATGCTACAAGTCTTAATAAAGAATGATTACCTTCAGTATAGACGTCTTTAATTGCTAATTGAATAACTCCTGTCTTACTATATATACTTTAATCTTACAGTTTAGTAAGATTACTAAATCTAACTTTTTATATACTCGTAACTCTGATCAAGATATATTTTAAAATTTTACAATTAAATGGCTTTTATACACTTATTTAAGTACACACATACTTTTCAAATTCTCGAAAATCCACTGCCATTCAGCTCTTATTCTCAATAATCTGTTTTTTAAAATTCATATACATAATTAATGCGAATCCAATTTTTATTTAACATTTTTGTATAAGATAACTTAAATAAAACATTACTGATTTTATCATTTTAGCCAAGAAGACTCCTTCCTCAAGGAACGCTTAGTGAGTAGGTGGGAGATGAATTGGCTTCGGACAAGGGATGGCAGGAAGCCATCTTAATTGTTCGACATACATAAACTGTTACTTCACTACCTATCGAATGTATGTTTGTTGTATAATAGAAACATACCGAAATGGAGGTGAAATGAATGATGATTAATAAAGCATATAAATTTCGTATCTATCCAAATAAAGCACAAGCAACCCTAATCAATAAAACGATTGGCTGTTCTCGTTTTGTATTCAATCATTTCCTATCTCTATGGGATAATGCATACAAAGAAACAGGGAAAGGTTTGACATATGGTACATGCTCTGCCAAACTCCCTGCCATGAAGAAAGAGTTTGTTTGGCTAAAAGAAGTGGATAGTATCGCTATTCAGTCGTCTGTTCGCAACCTTGCGGATGCTTATACACGCCTTTTCAAAAAACAAAACAATGCCCCGCGTTTCAAATCTAAGAAGAACAACGTACAATCTTATACCACAAAACAAACAAATGAAAACATTGCCGTTGTAGGAAACAAAATAAAATTGCCAAAATTAGGTCTTGTTCGATTTGCCAAAAGTCGTGAAGTAACAGGACGTATTTTAAATGCTACAGTTAGACGGAACCCTTCTGGCAGATACTTTGTGTCATTGTTAGTTGAAACAGAAGTGCAAGAACTTCCGAAAACAAACTCTTACATTGGAATGGATGTGGGACTAAAAGATTTCGCCATTTTGTCAGATGGAACTACCTATAAAAATCCGAAGTTTTTTCGATCATTAGAAGAGAAGTTGGCAAAAGCACAGCGTGTTCTTTCTAGAAGAATGAAAGGATCTTCTCGCTGGAATAAACAACGAGTAAAAGTAGCTAGAATTCATGAATACATGACGAATACTAGAAAAGATTACTTGGACAAAATCTCGACTGAAATCATCAAAAACCACGATGTTATCGGTATAGAGGATTTGCAAGTATCGAATATGTTAAAGAATCATAAGTTAGCAAAAGCAATTAGTGAGGTATCATGGTCTCAGTTTCGAACTATGTTGGAATATAAGGCAAAATGGTACGGCAAACAAATCATTGTTGTATCGAAAACATTTGCTTCAAGCCAATTATGTTCTTGTTGTGGATATCAAAACAAAGACGTTAAAAATCTAAACCTACGTAAATGGGACTGCCCTTCTTGTCGTACACACCATGATAGGGATATTAACGCAAGTATCAATCTAAAGAATGAAGCGATAAGGCTTCTAACCGCAAGGACTGTGGAGATAGCCTAATAAATTAGAGTTCGATAGAACTCTTTACTTAGGAATCCCCCTCTTCTAAACGAAGTGAAAGTGGGGGTAGTTCAAAAAGACGTACAAATTCAACAGGACTCTATTACAAGGTTTTTTAAAATATAAGCAAGAATATGTATGAATTACGTAAATATTATGCTTTAAGTAATTGTTGTATCTAATTATGTGCTGAAAAGCTGAAAGCCGATTTGGGTATTATGCTTATACTCAGAAAAGCCTCTAAAAGTCCATTTCCATACTAAACTATTTTAAATTAGCCAATCAACGTGTAAAATAACTGTCATAATCTAAGACAAATGAGGAGAGAGACTGTGAATAAATTATTATTCGTTGAAGACGATAACGATCTAGGAATGGCTATTGAGTTTACTCTAAAAGGAGAAGGACTTGAGGTTATAAGAGTTTCTACTGTACAAGATGCAAAAGAGCAATACGAAAATAATAAATTTGATTTAGCTATATTGGATGTTGGACTCCCAGATGGAAATGGGTATGATTTATGTACCTATCTTAAAAGAAAAGGTGATATACCTATTATTTTTCTCACAGCACTAGATGAGGAGGCAAATGTAGTAATGGGCCTTGAAATTGGTGGAGATGATTATATAACAAAACCCTTCAGGGTAAAAGAGCTATTATCTAGAGTAAAGGTACAATTAAGAAAAAAAATTAAAACAGCTTCTAATACTATATTGAGGTCTGGAAATATACAGCTTGAAGTTGAAGCGGCCAGAGCTTTTAAGCATGAGAAAAGTATAAATTTAACGCATTTAGAATACAAACTCTTATTAACGTTAATGCTAAATCCTCATAAAGTATTACAAAGAAATGAGATATTGAAAAAAATAGCAGATGAAAGTGAAGTGTTTTTCGATGAAAATACTCTTTCTGTTTATGTAAAAAGATTAAGAAGTAAAATTGAGGATACTCCACAAAACCCTAACTGCATAATCACACAAAGAGGTCTCGGATATTATTGGAATAAAGACGTCAGTAAGGAGTAATTTAATGATAAATCGAGAAATAAAAATTAATATACTTACATTAGCATTAATCTCTTTTTTATTTATTATATATCAAGTTATAACAGTTCACATTCTATATGACCATTTAAAAAATGATTATATTACTATTTGGAGTGAAATTACCGGGAAACTTATTGCACAAAACCCAGAAAATGAATACGAAATAATACAAGCACTTACAAATGATACAGCGAATAAAAAAGATTATTCCAGTGATGGAGAAATGCTATTAAATCAATATGGTCTATCTGCTGAATTGGATTCAAGACTTTTTCCTTATTTAAATAAACATATATCCCAAAACAATATATACATGCTCCTTGGAGTAATAGGGTTCAGTTTAATCCTAATTTTTCTAAATTACTTACAATATAAATCTTTTTTCTTAAAAATTAGAAATGTAACAGCTGCAGCGAATAAAATTATTGAAGGTGATTACACCATTGATATCAAGGAAAATAGAGAAGGAGATTTAGCTAAACTTGCTAATTCTTTTCATAAACTGAAAAATGTTATTAGAAAAAGTATGCATAATTTATTGGAAGAGAAACAATTTTTAATTCAAACTTTACAAGATATTTCTCATCAACTTAAAACACCACTCTCAACACTAACAGTGAACAACGATATCTTATTACAAGGTAAATTAAATGAACAGCAACATCATTTTTTACACAATAATGATGTTCAAATTTCAAGAATCAGCTTTTTAATACATAATTTATTAAAAGTTTCAAAAATAGATGCTAGGGCAATACTATTTGAAAAAGAAAACTCTGATATTATTGATACAATTTATGAGGTCATTGCTAGTTTGAACAGTAAATTAAATAAAAAAAATATGAACATACATTTAAAAACCAATGAAAAAATATCACTTTTCCATGACAGTATTTGGATGCAAGAAGCTTTATTAAATATTTTAAAGAATTCTATTGAACATTCAAATGAGAAAGGGTCCATTTATATTGAAGTCACAAACTCTCCTATTCATACTGAAATTATAATTCAAGATTTTGGTGAAGGTATTGCATCAGAAGATTTGCCATATATATTCGATAGATTTTACAAAACAAAAAATTCTAATAAAGAAGGGTCCATTGGAATTGGCTTAGCACTAGCAAAATCAATTATCGAAGCTCATCATGGATTTATTAAAGTAGAAAGCCAAAAACACTCATTCACAAAATTCACAATAACTTTTATGAAGTATTAATAGTTCTTGAACTACCCCCACTTTCACTTCGTTTAGAAGTGAGAGATTCCTAAGTAAAGAGTTCTATCGAACTCTAATTTATTAGGCTATATCCGCAGTCCTTGCGGTTAGAAGCCTTATCGCTTCATTCTTTAGATTGATACTTGCGTTAATATCCCTATCATGGTGTGTACGACAAGAAGGGTTCCGTCTAACCGTAGCGTTTAAAATACGTCCGTTTACTTCACGACTTTTGGCAAATCGAACAAGACCTAGTTTTGGCAATTTAATTTTGTTTCCTACAACTGCAATGTTTTCATTTGTTTGTTTTGTGGTGTAAGATTGTACAATATTCTTCTTAGATTTGAAACGTGGGGCACTGTTTTGTTTTTTGAAAAAACGTGTATAAGCATCCGCAAGGTTGCGAACAGACGACTGAATAGCAATACTATCCACTTCTTTTAGCCAAAAAAATTCTTTCTTCATGGCAGGAAGTTTGGCAGAGCATGTACCATATGTCAAACCTTTTCCTGTTTCTTGGTACGCGTTATCCCATAGAGATAGGAAATGATTGAATACAAAACGAGAACAACCAATCGTTTTATTGATTAGAGTTGCTTGTGCTTTATTTGGATAGATACGAAATTTATATGCTTTATTGATAATCATAAGTTTCACCTCCATTTCGATATATGTCTATTATACACCGAACGTACATTCGATAGATAGTGAAGTGATCATGACAATTTTTCAAGCAACACTTTACTACCTGTCGAAAAATTAAGATGGCTTTCTGCCACCCCTTGTCCGAAGCCAATTCATCTCCCACCTACTCACCCTTCACGTTCCTTGAGGAAGGAGTCTTCTTGGCTAAAATGATAAATTCATCAATTAATATTTATGTAAAAAATACAAAATACCCATTTCTTACTCTAAGTTAGTTAAATCTTGGTCACTTGATACGGAATTTTCTGATTTTTAATCAGATATTAAGTTAGAGTGAACGAAAGGTACACTCTCTTAGGCAGAATATATACGCTAAATTGTATTAAAAGCAATGATAAATCCATCATTTGAGATTGAGAGTTAGTTAGCGTTCGTCATCGCAATTCCGAGTGTATTCGTTTTGCTTCAAAATAAAGAACCTGAATAAATCTTTTCGTATCGATACGAGCAGGTAGTGTTGGCTCATTATTCAACTCTGTCATCTTTCTCCTTACTGCAGTAAAATCAAAAAACCTAGACGCATAATTTTCGAACTTCGGGTTTAAAAAGTCAGTAAGTCCAAGGGATGCTAAATGGTTTAATGATTGATAAATCGCCCTTCGGATCCGTTGTTTGGAGGCTTCAATCGATCTTTTTAATTCGACATCTTCGGTTGATTCTCCAAGTCTTTTTTGCGCTAAATTCATAAAAATTTCCTTTAGAGAGGGAACACCTTGTTCAAACGTTTTATCTTGTTCATATTTATATAAATAATCCAGCATGTCCATTAAATCTTTACTTCCGCTTTCACTGGCTATCCCTAATTCGGATAGAAGAAAATGAATGGAATTTCGAAAATGGTTGGAAGTTCTTATATATTTTTCATTACCATGTTTTTCCTGTTCACTTTGATCACTATCCAATTTAAGTACCATGTTGAGCGATTCTTGAATGTTTTTTATCGATTTTTCCAATCGGATTCGTTCGATGACTTTCTGAACAACTGTTAATACTTCAATCCGATTAATCGGTTTAATAATATAATATTCCACACCAAGTGAATACGCTTCAGCAATCAATTCTTTTGATTCTACTTGAGAAACCATGATGATTTTCCCTTTAAAGGATGGTTTTATTTGACGAATTGTTTTTATTCCATCTTGAATCGGCATTAACAAATCGATAAATAAAATGTCTATGTTTTTGAGAATGAGTATTTGTTGATCTAACAACGAGCCATCCTCAGCTTCTCCTACAACCTCTCCAAGATCCTCATCCTCGATAATTTGAGCCAACATTGAGCGAACCGCTTTCTCATCGTCTACTATATAAAAATACATAGAATCACCCTTTCGCAATTATATGATCAATCCCTAATCTGATTATAAAAATTGATCCTTTTCCTTCGGTTCTGTCCTCAAACGTAACAACACCCTCAAATTGTTCGACCATTTCTTTTACATACGATAGTCCGATACCTGTCGAAGGGTTACCTGCATCATCATATTTAGAAGTAAACCCAGGTTCGAAAATTGCCTCTTTATACTTCGAAGAGATACCGGGACCATTATCTCCTATTCGAAATTCAACGGAATGAAGGTTTTTATTTATGTCAATCGTAATGGTTCCCCTATCTTTGATAGCTTCTACAGCGTTTGCAACGACATTGTTTATAATTGATAAAATTGTGTAAATATGATATTGAGGATGCACACCATCAATCTTATACACAAATTGAATATCTTTCTTTAGTAACCGGGCATATTTCTCGTTTGCTCGTACAATGATGTTTACCAGTTTATATACGGACATATAATCTGTAAAACTTTCATCAGAAATCAGCTTTGAAAGTCCAGAAAAAATTCGTTGGTTATCTTTTTTAACGTCATGGACTTCACCAGCAATTCTCAATGCCTGCTGCCGTAAATCCTCAACCTGAAAGTTTAACTGCTTGTACTCTAAAGAGTCTAAACTCTTATATAAATCATAAGATTTTTTTGTTATATTTTCAGCATTTTGTAACGTTTTTTTTAAATGAACAGCATCTTCATATAAATTGGAGATAAGCATAAGCATGTGTTCATTTTGTTTTTTTATGTGTCTCTCCCTTGACTGTGCTTCATATAGTTTCATCATATTGAAAAAGCTTAGTACTATAAAACTGTGGGAAAATGCGATAACGATTATTTCATTTATTGCCACTGGTGTAATAGTAGTTTTTAAAACAAAATATTGAATCATTAATTCCACACAATCCGATAATATTTCAATAATGAAGCCAATAAACCCAATCATCAATGGTTGATGATGATATCGTTTGATTTTCGCTAAATAAAAGAGACAAGAATAAGTAAAATAAAAGAAAAAACTAGGATAGTGGATATGGAAAGCAGCTGTCCAATCCATATTTTCCTGTTTGACGACTTCTATCAGAATACGAAATATTACAACCACTATTGCAGTTAAAAGACCCGGTAAAAATGCTGGCATTCGCCGAAATAATAACAAAAAAAAGAAAAATGTTGGTGCACCAAAGCTCATTCGAAACGTCTCATTTAAGGGAAAAGACTTTATTTCACCTACTAAGGGTACTGTAAATACCATCAAAACGAGAATATAGATGTCTTTTTTTACTAAATTACTAAGATTCAAAATAATCACTTCCCACTTTCGCCTAAAAGTCAGTATACAAATCTATTAACACTAATACAATACTTGCTTTATTTTTTTCACAAGATATAAACGAAAGCATAGAATATTGCGATTATTCTCGATATTACTCTACTTTAAACAGGAAAATGCTATGCAATACAAAAATGTTCAGACACATTATTTGGTCTGAACATTTTTGTATTCGCTCTGACACTAAAACATCCATGATACTATTTAGAATATACTTAAATCCCATTCTTGTGCAATACGTTCCAATAACATAGATCCTGCTAAACTATTACCGCATTCATCAATAGCTGGTCCAAAAATACCAATACCACACCCACCTTGAAACATAAGTTCTCCCCCGGACCTTGATGGAACGAGTGTCATAATCCCTCCGGACACCCCACTTTTAGCTGGCAATCCAATGAAAGCAGCAAATTTGCCAGAAGCATTGTACATACCACATGTAAGCATTAGGGCTTTGGTTAATCTAGCAACCTCCTTTGGGAGAACTTGTTCTTTACGAATAGGATGATATCCATCATGGGCAAGTATGAGTCCTATTAGGGCTATATCCTCTGTATTCATTTCTATAGAACATTGTTTCAAGTAAACCTCCAGTGCTTCCTCCACATTAGACTCTAAAAAACCATTTTCCTTTAAATAGTATGCTAAAGCTCTATTTCGATGTGCGGTTTGCCATTCAGACTGAAATACTTTTTCATTAATGGCGGGGCGTTTATTAATCATTTTTCCGATTAATGCGTAAATAGATTCTAATTTTTCTTGTGCCGACGTTCCAGGTAGAAGGGAAGCTACTGTAATTGCTCCAGCATTAATCATAGGGTTAAAAGGTTTTCCTGGTTTATGCATTTCTAAACGAATAATCGAATTAAAGGCATCTCCAGTTGGCTCAACATCAACTCGCTCTAATACATAAGAAATACCCCTGTTTAAACAAGCGGCTATAAAACCGAGTACTTTTGATATACTTTGTAGAGTAAAAAGCACCTCCGAATCCCCTGATTTTATCATTGTTCCATTCGGTTCTATTATACAAATCCCTAATTGAAATAAATTTATCTTTTCCAAAGCGGGGATATACCTGGCGCTTTGCCCTTTTGCAGCATAAGATCTATACTGAGTTACCCATTGATCTAGATCTAAGCAAGTTTTTTCTTCACTCTTAACCTGAAAGCTATACTCCTTTATCATTTAACCATATTCCTCCATCCCATTAATTTAATACAGTATGAATTTTTCTTAATGGATAATAGACAATAAAGTGAAAAAATATCGTCAAGGCTATTCTCTTTTCCTATAGATTAATAGACAATGTTCTACAGATATAACATATTCAAGTTTTTGATTTTCATCCCATAGCCTAATTAGTTATAAGCTATATAAAGTTCTTTGATAATTTGATATATGAGGTTGCAGGAAGAAAATAGAGTGCTAAAACCAAGCCATTCGGTTCCTGCGTAAAATATCAACCGTACCAAAAGAGCGTCTAAGCATTGGGCATCTAGGGATGGAACACCCCGAAGTAACGCTCAGGGAGACGAAAGGTTGCTTTCATTGTGGAACCGAGAAGCTCTCACTTCAAGCGTTGCTAAGTGGCGAGTAGTTCACGGAAATATGCCATTACTTTTGCTATTGTTCAGCCCTCACTTTGTAACCTCTAAATATAGTTGATATATATTAAAATATTTTATTATCCTGCAACAATTAGTTGAGAAAGAACCTGTTCCAAAGTTCTTAAGTTACGAAACTATTTTTTAATGTAATCAATTATTTTTGCACTAGAACCAAGAAAGATATTCAGACATATTACAGTCCGAATATCTATTTTGTTACATACTTTTCTTTTTTGAAGTTGAAGTATCCTGATACTGCTCCCAACATTCAATATTCTCAAGTCCTTTAATGCTTCCTTTATAAAAAGTAGGATCTTTACCAGCTTTTTTCTGTTTCATATAATCCTGTAGCGCAGCAAAAGCTATTTTTGATAGTAAGGTAATAGCAATTAAATTAATAATAACCATAAAGCCCATGAATAAATCTGCTAAATCCCATACAAGCTGGATTTTTGCAACTGAACCGAATACAATCATAGCTAACACACCAATTCGGTATACCATTAACCATATTTTACTTGTGTGTAAGAATCGAATATTTGTTTCTCCATAATAATAGTTACCAATTAATGCACCGAATCCAAATAGGAAAACAAAGATAGCTAGACAACCCGATGCCCAAGAACCGATGTGTTCACTTAATGCTGCTTGTGTAAGTGCAATTCCATTTAACCCCGGTTGTTTGTATGCATCAGAGAGTAAAATAATAAATGCGGTACTAGTACAAATAATCAGTGTATCCGTTAATACACCAAATGCTTGGATAAGTCCTTGTTTCACCGGATGACTTGTTGTTGCCGTTGCAGCAACGTTTGGCGCACTTCCCATACCTGCCTCATTTGAGAATAAACCACGTTTAACTCCATGCATGAGTGCTGCGCCAATGGAACCGCCTGCTATTTGATTAAAACCAAATGCGTTTTGGACAATAAGTGAAATAACCTCCGGCATTTTTGTTATATTGGTAACTACAACAAATAATGCAACTCCAATGTATAACACCGCTAGAAACATCACCTTGTACTCAGCCATTTTTGCAATACGCTGTACACCGCCAAAGATAATTGCGGCGAAAGCAATTGCCATGATAATTCCAAGAGTTAAACGATCTGTCCCAAATGCGTTCTCAAAAGCAATTGTAACGGTATTTGATTGTACAGAATTGAATATAAGACCGAAAGTAATCGTGATTAAAATAGAGAATAATACTCCCATCCAACGTTTGTTCAATCCTTTTTCCATATAATAGGATGGACCGCCGCGGAAACCAGCTTTATCTTTTACTTTATATATTTGTGCTAATGTGCTTTCAACAAAGCTGGATGCTGAGCTAATAATAGAAATAATCCACATCCAGAATACCGCTCCAGGACCACCTAGTGCAATCGCGATCGCAATTCCTGTGATATTTCCTGTTCCAACGCGAGCTGCCATACCAATACAAAACGCTTGAAAAGGTGAAATTTGGTCTTTAGAACTATCCTTCCCTTCCATTAACACACGGACCATTTCCTTTAGCATTCGAAACTGTACAAATTTCGATTTAAATGTGAAATAAATTCCGCAAACAACAAGCATAATAATTAACAATTTAGACCATAAAAAATCATTCATTGATCCGACTAAATCCATTAAAAGTTTTTCCATATTATCACCTCATATCATAAATTCATATAACATAATCTATATAAAATCACCTATATTTTCTGATATTAATAACTTCATTTCATATACACATGCAACAAAGACAAAAATTTTCTATAATAATGCTATTTCCTCGTTTACACGAATATCCACAACATGTAACCGTACAATTGATATTTTGAAGGACCTGACGCTTCTACATATGGATGCTCTAATTCCTCCTGCAAACAAATAGTCTTTATCCAGCAATGTGGTTGCACCATCATGCTTGTTTCGTTTGCCGGAATTTTAAATTGAAATTATATTAATCCTTTTTGTCTCTTTTTATTATTTGCACAGGTATATAAATTGAATTATCAAAAAACGAAAACGATTATATACTCTCTCACATTTGTTCTATAATATAGTTTCTTTAGTTCATAATTAATGCTTCTTAGAAAAGCACTGGACTGCTCTCGTACTCCCTTCTAAATTAACACATAAGATTAGTAGATTTCTTTCTCTTCACTTGTCTACAAATTTTTGCTAATCTTCTTAAGAACATGAATATATTCCCTTTCTCACTACTAATATATATAAATAGCCTGTAAGTAAAATAATATAGGCTAGGTAAAAAATTCAAAAACCATCCTTTAAAGCGCTTTCAAGCCTAAACTAATAGAAACGTATCTTTAATTTATAATCAAAAGTACAGAATCTGACCAAAAAGTACAGGTTTTCACAAAAAAAATTTTAAAATATTTTAAAATTTTTTTTGGCGCACAAACTTTAAGGTTCTGGTGCAAATACTTAGGAAAGATATAAAGAGGCGAAAAGTTTCCTAGTGGAATCTAGTCTTAAGCAACAATTCCAAATAGTTGATGGATGAACTTCACTTGATTTTGGACAGACTTGTCCAGTAAAAAAAAGTTACCTTTTTTTACCATATACATAGCTTCTATTCCAGAAATAATGGATGTAGCTGTGCGAAAGGATTTCAATCCTAACATCGAACGAACTCGCTTTTTAATAAATCGATGATCTTGTTCCACTATATTATTGAGATATTTCACTTTCCTTAGTTGGATGCCTAATGGCATCTTTTTTTCTTTTCTCAATTCTTCAACTGCTATAGGATAAGCTGGATTCTTATCGACTGTCACGACACGAGGATCAGAAATATGAAAAGACTGCAAAGCTTTCTTGAAGAATCGCTTTGCAGCCTTGTGGTTTCTTGCTTTGCTTAGGTAAAAATTGATGGTATTTTCTTTCGAATCGACAGCATGATACAGGTACATCCATTGACTTTTTACTTTGATATATGCTTCATCGACTCTCCAAGAGTCATTGGTTTGCTTGAGATGACGACGGATTCTTTTGTCTAATTCAGGACCATACTGATGAACCCAACGCATAATCGTTGTATGAGCAACGGATAAGCCCCGTTCCTCCATCATTTCCACCAAATCACGAAAGCTCAAGTTGTACCGTAGATACCATCTTACTGTTTGCAAAATAATATCATGATGATAATGCTTCCATTTGAACAAATTTTCCTTTTTCATACTGATCACACACCTTTTCTAGAGTAGTAATATCAGTATGTTCAAGTTTTATAGATTTTTTGCACCAGAACCCTTCTTATTTAATAAGTATTAATTTAGAAAACCCATAAACAAAAAAAAGAGCGCTGTAAAGAAACGCACTCATTCAAAGGACTTTACCAATCTCGACGATTATCGCGATCGCAGTCACGATCATGATTACGTCTGCGACGACATTCATCACAATCGCAGTCACGGTCACGTCTACAACGACGGTCATCACAATCTCTATGTCTGCGTCTGCAAAACATTAAATCATCCCAAAATCTATTACAATCTCTGCAATGTCTGAAATTACAATTACATCCCATAAATATGATTACCTCCTCTCAACTCTAGGATTCATCATATTCTATGCTAAAAAACAAAAACAGCTTGTTTACTAGTCTATGTTTTGCATTTTAGAATAATAATACTCGTAGTTACTCTTCAAATTGCAAGTCTATTTCACCAATTATCATCCCTTAACAACAAACAAGACGCCACCCAGATCACGGCAGCGCCTACGATAATTGCTATTGGTTTAATCATTAACAAATATATCTGGCCCCTTCTTCAACGCGTACGAGAAACCCGAAATAAATACAACACTAAATATAATAATAGAAGACCACATATTAAAATGATATTCTTTACCTGCAACTAAATTATATATGTTATGGACCAAGAAATTAACACCTATAATAATTCCGCCTAACATTGAACTAATTAAAATGCTCATTAAATAAAACTTGAACTTCTGGAACATTTCCCTTCTACCCCTTTTCTAAAATAAATTTTATTTAGGTTATACCAGAAAATTGTACCATTTATTTTCCATATATTATCAAAACTATGTTTTAATTAAGGTTATTTTAAGGAAGGCATTATCTATTCAAATGTCCATTTTGTTCAATAAAAAAGAGCATCCACGTCAGTAGATGCTAAAATGTGTGATAAGGAGTTTCTAATGAGTATTGAAATAGGATACAAGCGAGTGAACTTGTCCTACACTTTAACATATGCTTGTCCCTATCATAATGTGCAATAAAAAAAGCACCCTCACCCAGGCGCCAAAAGATATATATACTTTGAGGTAACTAACACGTTAGAAAAGACCCTTCCATATCATTATATGATGATTATCGATTATCTTTATACCTAGAACGTTCTTTAAATACGTTTAATGTGTAATTTCTATATAACAAAGAAAAAAGCACCCGTTATGGATGCTTTTTTTTTATTTAATCTTTCTTCTCTTTTACCACCAAAGAGAATACATTATCCAAATTAATCATACGATCTCCAAATCTGAAGAATCTAGCTTCTCTAGCTTGTATAGAATTTTCTATAGCAATAACTGTTACTGTCTTTTTATACTCAATTTCAAATTCGTGTTGTTTACCATCGATTGCTTCTATGCTTATTATAAATTTTTTCATTTTCTTATTCTCCACCTCTCTCAATCTATCTATTTGACAGAATAGAAAAATATCCTACAAAACAAAAAGCCATCACCGAAAGGTGACAGCTCCTGAAGGGGAAGGTTCAGCTGTATTGGCTCAAACAAAGAGCGGAAGCTCTTTGCTCTCGTTTTGGTCATTAATAAGAATCGTGAGTAATTACTAATGAACAAGATTACGTATACATTTTTAGAATTTTAGAACGCAAGTGTCACTCAATCATGAGCAACCACCCCCATTCCATTTTCAAGAGACGACTTAACAGAGAAATAGACTTATATTTACTATCAACCCAGAGGACGCATTCCGAGCTGAATAGTAAATATAAATAATTTCGGGAAGCTCTTATTCCCTCTAGCCTCCGCGTCACCGAGTAACGTTATTATTTAGTCCCACAAAAAGTTCGCGTTTTTTAGATGATCCCAAGCGCTGTAGCACTCAATTTAACCGCACTTTGCTTCTTCTCATAGAAGTATGTTTTCTTGAGTAGTAGATCATGATAAACATCGGAGTCTTTTACTCTCTCATTTGTCAGGAACTTACGCTCAACGATTTTACGTTCATCCTCATCTAATAAGTTATTAAGTGCCTTTTCAACCTGCTGCACCTTCCATTTACTCATATTCCTTGAATCGCGTAACTCAGGAAACAAACTGATCCCTTCTTGCCCCACGTCATTGCTGAATCGCATCTTAAGTGCTCTGTACTCCTTTAATACGCTTACTACTTCCTTTTGTACTTTCTGATCATCGATATCCGGTAATAAAGTTAGTTGTCTCCCCATGAAGAAATCCCCTATTTCTGCATTTTGATTTTTATATTCACATTAAGTACGCGAAATTTTATTATCTCATTTTTGAATAAGGGAACCATCCACTCTGCATGGTGCCCTTATCCATTAAGCCTTTAATAATTTACGTTTCTTGTTATTCATTTTTTCTTTCGCTACTTCAATGTTGTCCGCTATCCTTCTATGGTCCTGATCTATCTGAATCATGCCCTCTATTACTGGAATTAATTCAGTCTCATCGATGTATTGTAAGTAATCCACTGGCGCTCGTTCTGTCTGAGCTACTAAGTGCCCATAAATATCAAAGTTTGCTCTTGGTATCGACTTCTTTGCCTTTTGGCTGTTGCGACATCCTTACGTAAGATTGAATAACTGCCAGTGGTATCACGAATACTGACTTGTCCTTACTCAACTCAATAAGGAAGAAACAAATCGCTCCCATCTTCTCTGCTTTCTCCGGGTAATCCAATTGGTGTTGCGCAATATTCTTCAGATCAAATCGTGTAGGATTCTCTGTAAATTTCGCTTCAAATGCTATAGCTCGTCCCTTATACACGCCATCATAGTCTACTGTACTTTTAGCTTCATAGAATCCATTTAATACACGGCCACCTTTACTTTTTAACACCTTCACGGGAGTAGGATGCTTGTTTATAAGCGCTACTCCTCCTCTTTGATACATTTCATTCACTAGATTAATAAGCTTTTCAAAAGCCATTCTACGGTTTCCTTGTCCCATTGTTATTCCTCGCTTTCTATTCAAAGGATTATTTTATTAAGTTTCTACAAAATGGTAATTAATATATAATTAAACTATTCAAATCTTAGGTGGTGATACACATGACTGATACAATTCGAATTGTTCTATTCACTCTTGTAGGAATCAGTGCCGTATTCTCTGTAATTAAAGAATTTCAAAAACCAGAAAAAAGAAAATTTTGGATTACATTTGAAACTTTAATTCTAATCGGAGCAGCTTGGATGTTAATAGGGCTTCTCATGTAACCTACATATTTAGTAAATCCACTGAATAAAACTCAATATTCCGTCAATACTGTAGACAACCCATTAAGTTACTTTCTCCTTGTTCCCCCTTGGAGAACCGAGCAGTTAGCTTTTGCTAACTGCTCTTTTACAAATACTAATTAATTAACACAAGCATATTTCAGAAAAGCTTCGTATAATACGGTGTATTCCTTTCTTTGAGAAAACGAAACTCGCCACGAGAGCACTTTTATGAAGTGCTCTTTTTGTTTTTCAAATACATAAAAAATGAAATTTTTATATTAATCTTCCTCATCCAACAGAATTAATCGGAGGCATCTTTTGCTATCCCCACGTATTTTTGAATAGCTTGGTGTCTTCATCCATCTAAGAAAAGATAATGCCTTATTTGTTTTCTTGCTGATTTCTAAAATCGTCCCTTCCGCAATGAAGTTATCACCTTGGTAAAAGGCGAATATCTGCTTGTCCCACCGGATCATATCACCACCTCGCTTTCTACTAAAATAACTATTTTGTTCGACTTTCTATTAAGCTATTTTTTAAATAAACCTTACAAATTTGTAATGCTGGTGTCACCTAAATGAATAGTCGCTTGGTTAATATTGGTTTAATATGTAAATTGTTAACTTGATTAAACAAAACATCATTGGTAGGTGATACTTTATGAGAAGATCCTTAATACGTTATGGCATTGTGAGTATAGCTTTTATTACTTTCCCCATCCTCTTTATACACTTGGTTTCATCCCAATTCGTTCCAAAAGAATATAGTGAAGAATGGCCGGAAGTAAGTACAACTGCTGAATTAGTAACTATTGGTTACTTTAAAAAAAATATGAACCTTGATATTGTAGTTGACGAAATTAATCCATCAAAAGAATATAGAACACATGAAATTCATCTATACGGACATGCCGCAGATAATAAAAAGCAAAAAGTTTCTGCTGTTGTAAATTTTAGTGAAAACTATTCAATTAGAGACACATCTGAAATTAAGATCAAAGAGCGTTTAACTAGAGGTTGGATACTCTTTTAGTTAAAATAACGCTTTTATTAAAATTCCATTATCTATTTCCTCGCTTGTCCATTTCACTTCGCTCTAATCCTGCATTTACTATTAGCAATACGAGTTTTTTAGAGGTGAATTATATTGGACGAGTTTTTATCTTCCGCTGCACTTAATCCGGGTTCGATTGGACCTACCCTCCCAGGTTCTGGTGCAAAAACTTCAAAATATCTAAAAAAAGTCTTTCAGACTTGGACATACTGATACTATTAGGAATCTATTTACCTCTTTCAAATAAATACAATCTTTGCACCAGAACCGGTTGGAGTGATGTCAATTACCATATATGTATCACCAATTTGTTTTTTATCTACTCTTAAAGCACCACTACTAATTGAATTTTGTGGATTTATTTAATTCGTTATTTTACCTTTATATTCTCCTTCATCTATTTTCTTTTGTATATCTTTTGGTAACATATCATAAATACCAGGAGCGCTATAAGTAACAACAGGCACATCACTTATTACTCCTGCATAATATCAAAATCAAAAGATTAAAAGTAAAAAAACTCATGTTCAATTACAGTAATCCGTCATTATCGGTAAAAAAGCTAACCCTTTATTTAAAAGAGTTAGCTTTTTCTAATCTTCAATTTTTAATTTATTTACCAAATAAACGATTTCTTCTGTTCTGAAGCTGCACCTTTTCTCTTAAAGTTAAGTAGTTCTTCAGCTTGGATAGCAACTGATTCATCTAATTTACTTGGTTTGGCATTAAATACATTAATCCACACTATGGCTTTACTAGATTCCACCTAAATAACCTCCTTGAAATTAAAAATCGCCTTTCCTACATGGAATACCATAGATATCTGGAAAGTTGATACTGAAATCTAGGGTGTTCATAAATACTCCGTCTGTACTTCTAGATCCGTTTTACTTTCATTTTAAGGAGGGTATTTCAAGCTCTTGACTTGATAGTGATGCGTATTCCTATGAAAGCTAATATACAAATAACATCAATAAACTGGTAACAATCCCGACCCAAATACAGAGAATGAAACAATAACCCATGATATCTTTAATTTTCAATCCCAGCACTCCTAAAAGAGGTAGTGCCCAGAACGGCTGAATCAAATTTGTCCATGCGTCCCCCCAGCCTACCGCCATTGCGATAGTAGCCGGATCTACACCTAACTTCAATCCTGCCGGGACCTGCAGTGGCCCTTGTAAAGCCCATTGCCCCCCACCAGATGGCGCCAATAAGTTCACCAATCCCGCTGACCAATATGTAAATATATCAAATGTATCCTTTGACGCAATGGATGCCATCCATTCAATGATTGAGCTTCCCAATCCTGAACTGCCTAAAACAGCGATAATCCCCGCATAAAACGGAAACTGTAGGATAATTGGAGAAATGGATTGCGCAGATTCTTTGAATCCTTGTGCAAAGTTTCCAAGAGAACCATGCAGGAGCAAGCCAAGTGATAAAAAAAACAAATTAATAATATTTAAATCTAAACTATGACCGTTCATGAATTCATACACACAATACAACGTGCCGATTGCACCTAATACTATTCCTAGAACCGGTGTCCATTCCAGTTTTTCCGCAGCAGTTAAATCCTTTTGAGGAGGTTTTGCAAAAGAATTTGTATCTGTTTCGAGTGCTTTATACCTAATAATCCCGCTTTTTGGAGCCATAAGTACAATAATAATTGGCATCGTGATGAATAGAGTGAAAAAAATAATTAGAGTAGAGTAACTAAAGATTGTTTGTGAGGTAGGAATAATTCCAATCATATCTACAAGAAAATGATCCTTTGTGGCAATTGTCAAGCCAATAGAACTGGAGAGACCCGCGCTATATAAGGCAGTCGGAGCATAAGCAGCTGCGACAAGTAATGGAAAATGTGCATTCGGATTCTTTTTCGCTACTTCCTTCGCAATGATCGCTCCCACAACTACCGCGAGTCCCCAATTGATATAGTATGCAATTGCACTAATCAAAAATGTCATCGTATAAGCCTTTTGAGGTGTATCGGCTAGCTTAGCAACTGACTGCAAGCCTCTATTAACAAATGGGACGGAAGCTAACGTCATCCCTGTAACCATTAGCAATACCATTTGCATTGTAAAAGTTAAATAAGTCCAAAACCCATCCCCCCAGGATTTTACGATTTTGTACGGATTTGAGGGATTCATCAGCAAAGCTATAATGAAAGTAAATAAAGTGAGCAGCACAGCTATTACAAAAGCATCCGGGACATATTTCTGAGACCATCTCGAAAATACATTTGCACACCGTGTAAGCAATGATTCTTTCTTTCCTGGATCTGTATTTGTCTCCAATAAGGAATGTTTCATAAATATTCTCCTTTCTAAATTTTAATAAGATAAATATGAATAACATTCCACAAAAGAAAATAAAATCCTTTTACACTTTCAAATTCTTCCCCCCACTCGAATTACGGAAACTTTTTATCTCTAGCTGCTATTGGTTCTGGTGCAAATACTTAGGAAAGATATAAAGAGGCGAAAAGTTTCCTAGTGGAATCTAGTCTTAAGCAACAATTCCAAATAGTTGATGGATGAACTTCACTTGATTTTGGACAGACTTGTCCAGTAAAATAAGTTACCTTTTTTTACTATATGCATAGCTTTTATTCCAGAAATAATGGATGTAGCTGTGCGAAAGGATTTCAATCCTAACATCGAACGAACTCGCTTTTTAATAAATCGATGATCTTGTTCCACTATGTTATTGAGATATTTCACTTGCCTTAGTTGGATGCCTAATGGCATCTTTTTTTCTTTTCTCAATCCTTCACCTGCTATAGGATAAGCTGGATTCTTATCGACTGTCACGACACGAGGATCAGAAATATGAAAAGACTGCAAAGCTTTCTTGAAGAATCGCTTTGCAGCCTTGTGATTTCTTGCTTTGCTTAGGTAAAAATCGATGGTATTTCCTTTCGAATCGACAGCACGATACAGGTACATCCATTGACTTTTTACTTTGATATATGTTTCATCGACTCTCCAAGAGTCATTGGTTTGCTTGAGATGACGACGGATTCTTTTGTCTAATTCAGGACCATACTGATGAACCCAACGCATAATCGTTGTATGAGCAACGGATAAGCCCCGTTCCTCCATCATTTCCATTCACAATTAAAATATAGGAATGATTTCTTTAGCAATACACAGCGTACTTTGACTTAAGAAAATACAAATACTCTATTCCGGCATTAGTGATTTTTGTACCTGCCCGTCCTCTGCCTTTTACGACGAATCCTTCACTTTCTAAAATATCCAGGCGACGACGGATTTGCTGCGGGGATAAAACAAAGTCTGATTCTTTGCTTTTACTTGAAAGCAGATCTCTGCTTGCCGCTTTTCCTTTTTCGTTGCATTGCTTGATTACTTCCAAGATAAAAATATGCTCCTTCATTTCCAGTATACTTCCACATATGGAATATTCGGATGTCATGCTCCCCCCCTCTTGTCCCAGCATTGACGGAAGATCTCCTTTCGTCACGATATTTCCCTCACAAATCGTTAGCATATAATCAATTGTGCTTTTTAGTTCTCGTATATTTCCAGGCCATTCATATTGCATGAAATACTCCAGTACATCTTGTTCTATCTTTACCCATTTTCCGCTTTTTGTGATGAAATGCTTAATCAAAATTGGTATATCCGCCCTTCTCTCAATGAGTGGTGGAATACAGAGATTAAGTACATTCAGTCGGTAAAATAAATCGGCTTTGAATGAACCGGCACGTATCTTTCCTTGAAGATCTTTATTTGTTGCGGTAATCACTCGAACATTAACAGGTATAATTCTTACACCGCCGATTCTTCGGATTTCTCCCTCCTGCAGAACGCGCAGCAGATGTGATTGAACTGTAAGGCTTATGTCGCCGATTTCATCCAAAAAGATAGTTCCATTATCGGCTAATTCAAACAGACCTTTCTTGCCCCCCTTTTGTGCTCCTGTAAATGTCCCTTCTTCGTAACCGAACAATTCACTTTCAAGTAGGTTCTCTGTTAATGCGCTACAGTTTACAGCCAGAAACGGTCCTTTTTTTCGCAATGAATGCTCATGAATAGCATGGGCAAACAGTTCTTTTCCTGTTCCTGTATCACCCTGAATTAAAATCGGATGTTCTGATAAGGCAAGTTTCTTGGCGATTCGCTTACGCTCTTTCATTACAATATGTTCGCCGATAATATCCTGAAATCCGTATTTTGTATGAAATCCTTTATTACGCATTTCTCTTTGCGCTGTTTTTTTAATTTCAAAGGCTTGATGTACACTCTTAAAAGTTGCGACAATTGTATTTTCTTGCACCATTTGCAATCGAAAAATTACGACATCCACGCCATCTATATTGAAGAACTTGCTTTCATCCTTTCCATTCATGATGAAATCGGTAATATCCCGACGACTCATCACATGTTCTATATACTCATTAACCACATCTTGTGCCACAATATGAAACAATGCCGTAAGACGTTCATTGATTACCGTAATCCGTCCTTCTTGGTTAACGACCAATATTCCATCATCGACAGTTCCCAACACATTTTGGATATGCTCGCTCATCTGCTTAGCATCCCGCTCTGCATGTAATAGCTTACGTTGTAATTCAATGATATTGCTAATATACCTTTCTGAAACCTTCGAGGATATATCCTTGTTCAAACCGCAACATTCTACAACCTCCAGGATTGTTGTCATATCAAAAAGACGTACGCCTATATCGATTACTTCTTTTATGTAAGAAGGGCACAGATGTGTTTCTCCTGGCGAAACGGCAATTCGAACATCATCATAAAACAATACCCCCTTCCGAAAAGGGATAAATTGAATATGATCGATACCAAGTTGATATAAGGATTCAATAAGATTTATAGTTGCATCATCATTATCATTCACCACCAGAACTGATGAATCTTCAGGTATTCTTAAAAGTTTATCAATATATTCATGATGAACTGTTCTCTTTCCCACAATTATTTCCTCAGCATTCACACTATACATATCATTTGTTTGATCATAAACAGAAGCTGATGAATACAAGATAATTGTATCTTCAAGGGACTGCGGTATTCCCTCATCCGCAGCATAGCTTTTAATATGAACATAGTCCCCAAGCAATTGTTCCAGTTGCTCCTGTAAGGCTTGCTTTGTTTTTGAGCTTCCAGCTATGAGTGTAAGTGAAAATTTTGACATTAAAACACCTGCCTACGTTTAAATTGGTTCTATTATATCGCCAAAAAAGAACAATAAAAACCAAAAACTCGAATCTTATCATAAAAATCCCCTTAAAAATCAATCTATTAATACTGGCACAGATATTGCATATATAAATCGATGAAGTGTCCAAGGTTATGAAAAGGAGGTAAACAGCAGAATACGAGAAAAAGAACATAGTCTATTAGCGGTATTTTTGTAAGTATTCTATTTCAATCCATTTATTTAAAATACAAAGGAGGAACACATATGAGCCAACTACAAGAACAGGCTGTTTCGCTTAGAAAAAAAGAGAAAAAAATTAATGTTTTTGTATTGTTATTCGGCATTCTCGTAATAGCGACTCTATTAACTTATTTTTTGCCGACCGGAGAATATGCACGGATTGAAGTGAATGACCGAACAACTGTAGACCCAAATTCTTTTAAATTGATAGAATCAGCTCCGGTCGGATTTTTCGATATGATAAAAGCTGTTCATACAGGAATGGTAGAAGCCGGCAATATTATATTTTTCTTATTGATTATCGGAGGATTTTTTGGCGTCTTAAGAGCAACAGGTACGGTTGATATGCTTATCGCTACAATGGCTAGGAAGTTGGCGACGCGTGAAAAACTATTGATTCCTGTCGTGACGCTGTTTTTCGCTGTAGGTGGCTCTTTAATGGGAATGGCGGAAGAAACACTGGCTTATCTTCCTCTTATCATTCCGCTGGCGTTGGCTCTGGGATTTGATGCAATTACAGGAACTGCTATCGTCATAGTAGGAGCATTGTCAGGCTTTACAACTGCCATCATGAATCCTTTCACAGTAGGACTTGCCCAAGGAATCGCAGAATTACCGATGTTCTCAGGCATAGTGTTTCGCCTTATTTTATTTGTTATCGTCTACCTTGTTTCAGTTCTTTATATCTATCGTTACGCAATGAAGGTAAAGAAAAACCCTTCTATAGGAATCTACGGAAAGTATACAAAAGAAGACGCGAAAAAGTTACTGCAATCAAGTGGGAAGTTAACAACAAGACATAAGTTCATCTTAGGAGCTTTTGTAATTAATTATATCGTTTTGGCGTTTGGTGTAATCAAATTCCAATGGTATATTACAGAAATTACATCTTTATTCCTTTTATTGACAATAATAATTGGACTCATCGGCAAACTATCTGCAGATCAGATTGTTAACTCCTTTATAAACGGATCTGCATCCTTGCTCGGCGGTGCTTTGATTATTGGTGTATCGCGCGCCATTCTTGTTGTATTGAATGAGGGACATATCGTTGACCCTATGCTGCATCAATTATCTGTATCAATCAAGCATATTCCGGACTATTTAAGCGTTGTTGGCATGTACAATTTCCAAGCTCTTATTCATTTTGTTCTAGCATCTGGCACCGGTCATGCGATGCTGACAATGCCGATTATGGTGCCACTTGCAGACTTATTGGGTATTACACGCCAAACTGCAGTGTTATCTTTCTCTTTTGCTGATGGAATCGGAAATATGATTTTTCCGACCGCTACGACCTTAATGGCAGGCTTGGCGATTGCAGGAATTTCTTGGACAAAGTGGGCAAAGTGGATTCTGCCACTTGTGTTCATTCACTATCTCATCGGATTAGTAGCTGTTATCATAGCTCACTTCATAGGATATGGTCCATTCTGATATGAAACGAAAAGTATTGACAGGAGGAAAAAAGAATTGATTACCTTAATAAAAAATGGAGAAGTATACGGACCCAACTACCTAGGACGGAAAGACATATTAATTGCAGATGATAAAATCGCATTCATAGATGATAGAATCGCAATTCCTAACAACTTTGCTCCTATTCTAGTCATTGATGCGGCAAATCTTTTGGTTGTTCCAGGATTTATCGATTCACACGTTCATATTATTGGTGGAGGCGGAGAAGGCGGATTCAAAACCCGCACACCTGAGCTGATGCTCACTGATATTACAACTGCAGGTATTACAACACTAGTCGGTTTACTCGGTACTGACGGGACAACACGTAAAATGGAAAGTCTGCTTGCCAAGGCGCGGGCACTTGAAGAAGAGGGAGTTTCTTGTTTCATTCACACAGGCTCCTATCAAGTGCCAGTAAAAACGCTGACGGGAAAAATCGAAGATGATATTATTTTAATTGACAAAATTATCGGTGTTGGAGAGATTGCTATCTCCGACCATAGATCATCAGAACCTACATTTGAGGAGATAGTTAAAGTCGCCACTGCCGCACGCAATGGCGGCATTCTGTCAGGAAAAGCTGGCCTATTAGAAGTTCATGTAGGGGACGGAGAGGGAAAACTTTCATTGTTGCATGAAATTGCAGATAAAACCAACATTCCGATTCGGCACTTCCATCCAACACATATAAACCGAAACGAAGAATTATTCAGAGCGGGTATTGATTACGCAAAACGAGGCGGTTACGTAGACTTTACCACAAGTACTACTCCTCAATTTTTGGAGAACGGAGAAGTGAAATGCAGTGAGGCATTACGTATAATGCTTGAAGATGGGGTCCCAGTCGGACACATCACCTTCTCCTCAGATGGACAGGCCAGCCTCCCTTTCTTTGACAATAATGGAGAGTATGCAGGCCTTCAAGTCGGAAAAGTATCTTCGCTATTTCACGAAGTACGAGAATCTGTTTTAGTGGAAGGTATTCCGTTAGAAACGGCACTGGAAGTCATTACCATGAATCCCGCACAATTGCTGAAGCTTTCAAGTAAGGGCTGTATCCAAACCGGGAAGGATGCTGACATCGTATTGTTGGAAAAAGAAACGTTGGATATTCACAGCGTCATTGCAAAAGGCAAGTTTATGGTAGAAAATAAAGTTCCGATAGCGAAGGGAACATTTGAATAGAAAAGACAAGAAACTTCTAGTAATTGTTGCAATTCATAATACACCGAAAAGGCGGAGTCTGTTTGATGTCTTCGCCTTTGTTTATCTCTTGAGAAACTTTGCAACAGAACCCTATAATCCATCTCTACCCAATGTTCTCCTAGACCATCTCTATGATATAAAAACTCAGGTGCTCCTTTTACAAATGGTTTACTAACTCGTAAAGACTTTGAAAGCCTAGGCCCTTTTCTTTCTATTCGTTTTTGTTGTATGTTCCTTGCCTTCCTATCATTTCAGGCTGAATGTCACGTTTAGTTAAAAAGAAATATTGTTTTTTACTATTATGAGACTCTACATAGATTCTAAAAAAGGAACTTATAGAAAACTACAAGTTCCTTTTTATTACTTCTATTAACCACTTTAAACTCTAATATAAGAACTTACATTCAAAGATAAAGGAAGATCTTTTCACATTAATTATATAGATTTGGTATAAAATCCTATCTATTTATAATTTGTATACAGTGGCTCACTACATCACTATCAAGCTGATATTTTAGAGTATCTCCAAAATGAAAGTTTTATCCCTTCATAGTTGTCTATGAAAATTCAGTTCACTTTTTCATTTCGGGGAACAATTAATTTCTTAAGTTGATGAGCATGGGATTCGAGCAAAATACATGTAATTTTGTATTATAGGTTATATCTAATCCTCAATAATTATGTTTGTTGTAACAAAAGGTTCAAATTTAATATTGTTACAACAAAAGGGACAGAAACCATTCATGCCCTATAAAAAAAACGAAGTTTGCAACCAAGCTTTTTTTTCAGCGTATAATGAATTACATAGATTGTTAATGCTGGCATAAAATTCGTCTTCATTAACCACAGATTTCTTACATTTCAACTACTTTGCAACAGAATCCTTTTTCCACTTATATAAAACTATTTTATGATAAACAGGATCAAATAATGGATTCGAATAAAAGACAGCTTCCTTTTCAACTTGCCCTTTTTTATTTTCCTATATGTACTCCCTTTCGAAAGCAAACGTATTTCTATATATATTGCTTTTATTATACCGTCTATCGTAGTTTTTAGGATATCGCTCTTTTACGTTTACAATTAAACAGCTTTATTATCACTGCACAGCTTGAATATAAACTAATGCGTGAAACGGCAACACCGATATTATCACAAAAGGCAGAAAAAAATAGCCCTATTTTGGCAGTGGACTTGTTGTTTAGCTATAAGCGCGCTATATGCTATTAGCTATATGCCAGGGGTATTGTATATACTCAAATCATAATTTTAGATTACAGCTGTTCCATTACAAAAAGTATTAAACTAACTAGCAAATATGCGATTTTCATATTGGAAATAAGGACAATTCTGAGACTGCATACTTAATAAAACAAGTATGTTTTTTTCTATAAATCTTTCAAAAGAAAAAAAGGCGTAATCCTTGATACATAAGGGATAAGCCTCTTTGCTTACCTCTTGCGATAGTATGTAATGGCAAATACCTATATATGATATCATAAATTAATGTTATATTTCCCCAATCAGGATGAATACCACTATCCAACCATCTGTACTTTCCATATAATTGAAATATTCTATGTGTCGAGGTGAAATCATGGATTCTTCTTCGTTTTACTCTATTGTGATCATAATTGCTGCGTTAGTCATATGGCGTAGAACTTTGGCAATGTATCGCCCTATTAAAGGGAACGGAACCCGCATTCTCTTACCCATACTATTTTTGTTACTCCCCTGCATTCACATCATCTTAAATCCAAAAGCACATGCCGCTGGCTGGGAATGGATTTGTGCAGCTATCTTTGGATTTCTTTTGTCAATTCCACTTATTTGGACCACTCACTATGAACTCCGATTCGATCAGCATATTTATGCTGTAAGAAACAAGAGCTTTATTATTACCTTTCTCATCGTACTTATTATCCGTTTTTTACTTCGTGATTATTTAAAATGGCTAGGTCCACAAACAGAAGCAGCACTATTTATGACTGTAGCACTGGGATATATCTTACCTTGGAGAATTATCTCTTTCATCAAATTTCGTCAACTATACAAAAGTCGAATCCAAACTAACAATAACATTGACTTACGATAACACTAATTATGTGAATGGAAAGTACTTTCAGAACTTCTGAGGGGACTTTCCAGGTTTGCAATACATTGGTTTTATGCTAACAAAAGATGCTTATTTTTTTGAAGAACTATGTTAATTTTGAGGAACAAAGGGACAGATTTACTGCCCCCTATTGTTTACTTATTTTGATTTTTTTTGGGCTCTTAATGCGATTTTTTCAAGTCCATTTTCTCCCGCAAATTCTACATCTGCTTTTGGTACAGCATTTTTATTGTTCTTCAATTGATTATTCTTATTTTTAGCCATTTTTTCACCACCTTTGTAGCTTGATTTAGTTATTCCTTCAAGGATGCCAACTATAATAAATACACTATATACAGATAGCGGAGTTGTGTTTTTTCGTCATCAGCACCCACGATTTTAGTTTGCTTTCTTTTTTGTAGCCTATACAATTTGATTTACTTCTTTAAATAAACTGCCCCATTCGCTCAATAAGAAATTGAATACAAAGTGATTGCACCCAATGGTTTTAACAATAAATATTTTTTGTTCCTTCGTTGGATAGATACGAAATTTATATGCTTTGTTGTAGCTTTTGAATAAAGTTTGTTGATTTTTGTGATCCTTGCTCAATTAAAGCGCCCGATTATTGAAGTTCGGTTTTAGGCTAATCCACTTCACATATTTACTTTATGAAGCTTCAAGATGAAGACTGCTGCCACGATAAGAAGGGACACCGTCAGAAAAGTAACTGCGAACGCGCTTTGCCCACTTGCGTACAAAGCTGCGGAAGCAACAATGAACACAACCAGCTTAAGCGTAGTTCGAATGGGGAAGGAGAAGATGGGGAGCGACGCCTTCGGGGAGAGAAACATCCCCCATAGAGTGGCTATGACTAGTGGCGTGGCAACCGCGAGTATAATTTTGACCGCTGCCCCTGTCTTGATATGATAACCCCAGTAACTGAACGCAGCCATTGCACCAAGCTCCAGTAGAAAGAATCCGGTGAGGACGCTAACACCTATCCATTTTATTTCCATCCGACTCTTCCTCCCCATAAAAAGAATTAAGAAACTAATGTTAATTTTTTTATATACAATATGTTTCGGTCATATTCTAAAATCCTGCCATTTAACTTAATAACAATTATTTCAAAATTCTGTATTTTTAGCAATCGCTTTATTCCAGAAAATGGCCCAATTGTTGAATAACATGACTGGCGCTTTTTAAACAACTTTATTGTAAATTAAACAACTATATTATCTCTGGACACGCTGAAGAACTGCAGCGATATCTATCTCCACGTATTCTTCAACAGGTAGCAAGCTTTCACCAAATATCAAAAACATAACCTACTCATATATTATTGGAGAACCTATTTAGTATTACTAAACACTAAATTAAATTAGATGCGAAATGTATCGAGTATATTATCTTTTTCTTCCTTATTGATTCCAATGTACCTTAATGTGATTTGTGGTGTACTATGATTCAATATTTCTTGTAGCATAGCAATATCATTTGTTTGCTTGTAAAACCAATATCCAAATGTTTTACGCATAGTATGAGTACCTAATGATTCTACTCCGGCAAAATCTCCAGCTTTTTGTAACTGTCGATAGGCTTGAATTTTACTAATGGGTTTATCACCTTTTCGAGAAGGAAATAACCAGGTACTTTTTAGATTTTCAGCGTATGGAAATACTTCCTCAAAAATAGATATAATATTTATGATACGTTCCTTTTTTGTTTTTCAATGCCTTGTTATTATGATTGGAATTTTACATCTGGAATGAAATTCCGAATATAAAAGTAAATAATATAAGAATGACAATTTTTGGATTTTAAAATAAATATTGTATTTTAAATATAATGGGTACAGCAACCATTCCTTCTTTTTGGATCCACTCATAAATTATTAAGTCAAGAAAAATCGGAACAAACACAGATTAATCTTGTTATATTTTTCAACATACTGAAGGTGCAGACTCAATCATATTTAGTGATTGAGTCTGCACCTTCAATTTTTAGATTATCTTTTTTATAAATATATTTTTGTACATATGCGTTTTATATAGTTACTTCTAATAATAAGGAAGTAAATAATTTGCATACAAGTAAAGCTTACTAATACAACAATTGAACTTTGAATAACGGACATTTCCTTACTTACTCTTTGTCCTAATTGGTGAAAAGTTAGAAATGCAAAACTGCTGTGAACCATAGCCACTACAATCGGTAAGAAAAATAGAATCATCATTTGTTTTGTCACAATTTGCTTTAACTCTTTTTGGCTTAAACCTAATTTTGAAATCATTTGATATTGCTCTTGATCACGTTCTAGATCAGTAAATAGACGAAAATATAAAAAACTTAGTGTAAATACGAAAAATAAAATTCCCACCAATACACTTGTAATAGAAAATAATCCGTTTTGTTGTTTCAGTTCAAGCCATTTTAAATTCAAAGATGAAAAGGTATAATAATCATCTTGACTCGTACCAATGAACTTCATAAGTTTTGTAGAAATTGCAGTTGTTTCAGGCCAATTTTTAACGATAAAACCGTATATGGTGTAATCTCGGAGTACGCCTTCTTGTTGAACATTTAGGACCTTATTGTAAACAGCATCAGAGACAATATAAGGGCTTTCCAATGTAGTCGTTAATTCTGGGATATAAACTGTTTTTTGAACAGAAAGTGATACTTCTAGTTCACCATATTTTAATTCAAAAGGATTTAGATACTCTGCAGTTTTTTGATTTTTCTGTGATATTATAATGATACTTTCATTTTCATTTGTTAATTTCTCTATTTCATACCCTAATTTTTTAGCGTATTCATTATACGTAGAAAGATTAATTAAACTCGGCCCATTTTGTGCCCTTTTAAATTTTGTTGCTACAAGTTTATAAGAAAATCCAGATTCTTTTAATTGTTTTTTTATCTCTTCAATATGGGATTCTTCTAGTGTATTCCCCTTATCCGATTGATAGGTAAATGCATATGGGGTCTCATGTTTTGCCAATTCAGGATTTGCGATAGCCGTACAAACTCCAATTGCTGTAAAAGATACTGCTGATATAATTGTAACGATAAAGAACGTTCTCGCATTATCTTTCATTCGATACATCAATTCTGAAATAACAAGTAGATTAATTCTTTTAAAGAATGTAGCTTCTCTATTTTTTAAAGCGGATAACACATATACACACAATTGAGTAAAGAAAAAATAGGTTCCACATACAATTAATAAGACACCTACTCCTACGAGTAGGAATAATTGATTCCAACTCATGTAATCCAACGCGACGATACTGTGGTGGACGAAAAAGTAACCTGTTCCAATTAAGATAATTGCCAAAAAGGATATCCAAACGGACACTTTGGGTGCAGGTTTTGGTTTTTCCTCTGATTTAATGAGTTCTACAAGCACATTCATTTTCACCATTTTTGATGTAAACAATGAAATGAGTAGAAATAAAACAAAAAAGGAAATAGCTGTTATCCCCATAGACTTTAATGGGAAGTAAAATGCTAAAGTATGCTTTGTTGCCAATAAGGAGCCACTAATTAGTAAAACTAATTTAGAAAAAACCATCCCAAGCCCGATGCCTGCTAGTATAGAAGGGATTCCAATCAGCATGTTTTCGAGAAAAATTAATTGATGAAGCTGCTTATAAGACATTCCATGTAACATTAATAATCCAAACTCTTTTTTTCTATTTTTTAAAAATGCACTAACAGAATAGAAAATCAAAAAGAAAGAGAAAAGAAAGATTAAGTAATACGATAATAGGAAGCCTATTTTCCCAAATGTACTCATGATGGTGCTTGCATTAGTCAGCTCGCCTTGTAGGTTCGGATGAAAGATAAGTAGTCCATAGGTGAAAAAAATCATTACAGCAAATGTGCTACTAAAAAAATGACCAAGATATATTCGTTGATTCCGTATAACATTATTAAATGCGAGCTGTCGAAAAGTCATGTTTATTCCCCCCTAATATAGAAAGACTGTCCATAATATTTTTATAAAATACTGGACGATAGTCATTGTAGCAAACTTCATTGTATAACTGCCCATCTTTAATAAAAATAATACGATCACAGTAACTTGTAGCAACTGGATCGTGCGTTACTAACATCATTGTTGCCTTTTCTTCTTTATTTAATAGTGTTAATATCTCCATTACGTCCTGAAAGGCTTTAGAATCTAAGTTGCCTGTCGGCTCATCGGCAAGAACCAATTTAGGAGAGTGAATGAGTGCACGGGCAATCGCTGTTCGCTGTGCTTACCCTCCTGATATTTCATATGTTCGCTTATTTAAAATTTCGTTGATTCCTAATTTTTTCAAAATAGATTCTACTCGTTTATTTATTCTTTTCACATTCATGCCATCTAATGTAAGCGGAAGAACCATATTCTCTTTTCTGTTAATGTATGCAGTAGGTTAAAGGATTGAAAGACGAACCCTAATTCCTGTCTACGAAATAAAGCCAAATCATTGGCTGAAAGTTGATTCGGATTTTGATTATCAATGAACACACTGCCTGATGCTGGCGAGTCAATTGTAGAAATCATATTCCATAATGTTGTTTTCCCACTACCTGAAGGGACCATAATCCCAACGAATTCCCCCTCTGTCATTGTTAAATTAATATTTGAAAGTGCTGTATGTGAAACTTTCCCTTTGTATTCTTTACTAAGATCTTTTATTTTTACTATTTTCATATGAGAAATCCCCTCCAAATTTACAAACTAAGTATGAGAGTTGATGGATAATGCCCCTTATCCCCTGTGCATGCACTATACAAACAAAGGCGAAGTCTTCAAACGGACTCCGCCTTTTCGATGTATCATGAATTATAGCAAGTACTATTCCTCCTCATAATATTTCCTCATACATTCATGTCTCTGTTTATTTCTTGAAAAATTTTGAACCAGAACCAAATTTACGTTATTTCCTTGCGGAAATAGGTTGAGACCAAATATATTCGTCATTATCATTTAAATGTACTTCAAAAACATATATAGGTTGAGAGAAACCTTTTGTATCAGTGTAGTAATCTATATTATATTTTGTAATGAATAATGTATCACCTGCTTTGAAAGATCCTATAGGATCAAATTCTCCTTGTTTCAGTTTTTGAATTGCTTCCTTTGGAGAAAGAATTTCAACATCTCGAACAGGTGATTTTTTTGTAACGTAATCTTTGTAAACAGGCATTTTTTTCCCTTCGTCTTTTAACTCTATTGATGTTTTTATAGTAACTTGAGACATATCAGTTTTTGTAATGGGATCAATAGGCAAATTCCCAAATTCCTTCATTTGATACGAAATCATTATCCCGATTGCGACGAAACTTACTGTAATGGGAAGGTATAAATATTTGATTATTTTTGTATCTGTTTCATTTTTTTTCAAAAATATAAGAACTATGTTTAACACAGAATATCCTAGCATCATGCCTAAAGTATTATGAAGTAAATCGGCTAGTTCCATACTTCCGCGTTGCAGTGTGAATTCAAGAATTTCAATCAATAAACTTGCTATAATTGAGATGATGAACATCCATTTTGTTTTTTGAAAAACCTTACTAAATAAAGGGAATAAAATTCCTAACGGAAAAAGCATACCTATATTTAAAATAATATGGAAAAAAGAAGAAAACGAATAGATATTCCATGCTTTTTTATAAACACTAAGTACATCGAAGTCAAACGTTCTTGCAAAAACCATATCATCTGAACGACCAAATGAAGTAGCTGATAATGCAAAGGAATAGTATCCTGTTATTAATACAAACAATATAATTTGTTGTACAGTAAGATTTTTTTCTCCTTTACATATCTTTTTGTATACTACAAAATAGCTAAAAACAAATACAAGTAGTAACAAGAATGTGAGTAGTATCGCAGGAATCGCATAACTAGCGATTAGATTGAAAATAAAGTTCATTTTACACCTCTGTTTTTATGAATTAAATATTTAATAGTTTTTATATACTATTCTAGATAGATTGTTACTCCTAATAATAATTAACATAGGATTATATATTGGTATCCATGTTCTATTGAATACGTATGCACTTTCATTTTTGGGGTTATCTTTTTTATGAATATAATTTTGTATATATGCGTTTTATATATTGATTTCTAATAATAAGAAAGTAAATAATTTGCATGCAAATTAAGCTTAATAATACAACAATTGAGCTTTGAATAACGGACATTTCCCTTTTTGTTTTTTGTCCTAATTGGTGCAAAGTTAGAAATGCAAAACTACTGTGAATCATAGCCACTACAATCGGTAAGAAAAATAGTATCATCATTTGTCTTGTCACAATTGATGGTATAGTTTCGTATTTCCTTATTTAAACTGTAATACTTGGTAGAATGTTATAAGCACTAAAATAACTTCATATAGCCCCACAGATTCTTCATGAATGTATCTGTTATTCATTGTAGTAGTAAGATTATTTTTCTCATATTGAATTGCCTTACATTTTGCTTACACGCTTGCAATATTTCTGAAAATACAGTTTATAAGGTTCGAAGCAATAATTCTTTTTTGGGGAAGATAGCAAAGAGGGATTTATCATATGAACTTTACTATACTGAACTAGATTTCCGTATAGTTTTTATTTTCAACTCATTGTTTTTTTACCAAACACGTATAAAAATCAATAGTATGAAAGTAAACTACTGGATAAAGGTTTACTTTCGGCTTTTGAATCATTTATAGCTAATTTTGTAATAAATTTCTCAATATAAATATACTTGTTAATTATGGTATTAATATTCAAAATTAGAAAAAATTAAATTATAATAAAAATATGATGGTTATCACATTTGTTTACTCCTTGTGCTAAAGATAAGATTGTGTTCCCGATCTTATCTTTTTTCTTTGTAGATTTTTGATACAAAAAAAGGAATCCTTATAATAAGGATTCTGCAACAGGAAATCATCACCAATAAGCTAATTCAATATTACAAAGTTCCATTTTGGAACTCCATTTCTAAAAGAGTAGAATTTACTTCTACTCTTTTATTATTTGTAATAAAACCCCAGAGTGGCACTTCATTCCTCGAATCGTTTCCGTACCCCTAGATACTCGAACATATCCAACCTTCATTCCTTTTTCTCTCCTTTTGTTCAATAACTTAATTCTATATATTTATCTGAACATAGATAAGTTTACAGGGTTTTTGAACATGAAAAAAGGAGAAATCCTATAATTTTTTGTTCCATATTAACGTGTCCAGAAACATACAATTTTCTGGACACATATAAAAGACTATAATGTTAAAACTTAACTTGATGAACATGAAACATAGATAATCATATATATTCTATCGAAATGTTGGCGTTAATCATTCATTAAAGCTTACTACTATTCACAGCAAATTACTTTGACAGACAAAGTAATTTGCTGTATTGTGTAATTCAAGAGGTGATATGAAATGAGTATTATATCTACAGACTTAATCCGTGGACATACGGATATGATTATCTTAAATGTTCTTCGTCAAGGTGATAGTTATGGATATGAATTATACAAAAAAATTATTGAATTAAGTGACAAGCAATATGAATTAAAAGAAGCTACTTTATATACAGCTTTTCGTCGATTAGAGAAAGAAGGCTATATCTTTTCTTATTGGGGAGATGAAACTCAAGGAGGAAGACGAAAATATTACCACATTACAGAATCTGGTGTACGTTTTTACGAAAATGGTAAAAAAGAGTGGAATATTGCGAAAGAGATTATAGATCGTCTAATTAAAGGAGTGATTACAAGTGTTAATGAGAAATAAAAAATTAGATAAAAGAATAGAAGAATACATCGATAAGCAGTTTATGAATGTAAAAGAAACACAACAACTATTTGATATGAAAGTAGAGTTGTTTATAAATTTAAAAGAACGAATTTCAGATATGATTAAAGAGGGTTATACGGAAGAAGATGCCTTTAAAAAGGGAGTCATTTCAATAGGAGATTTGAGTGACCTAGTGGAAGAAATGCAATTGTATGGGCGAGATAAAATGAACCAATCTATTGATTCTAAAGAAGCGCAACATATTTCAACAAAAGGAATGATTGGTGGAATATTATTATTTCTATTTGGGATATTCACACCCTCAATAGTATATTATTTATTTGGATCAAGATTATTTTTGATTACCTTTTTCCTTTTCACTGTTCCAGCTGTGTTGTTAACTATTTATAGATTATTAATAAAAGAGACAAGCAAACGTTTTGCAATGAATAAAGCTCGTGCGAGACGTTATATTTTAGGAATAGGGATTTTTCTATACGGTTCGTGTATATCAATTATAGTTTACTTACTTCCACTAATAATAAATCTTGTTGCAGTAGTCTTTTTCATGATAATCACATTGATTAGTCTATTTATCCTTTTACCGCTTCTATTCAATGGAAGAAGTCGCTTAAAAGTGGGATGAAATACGAGATGAATGAGTTCAAACGTAAGGACCTTAAATTTTCCACTGACGGTATAGGTATAATTTTGGGATTAGAAAGAGACTAAATCACAATCATTAAACAGTAAAATGAATAACCGATTCCCTGTACGTTAAGGAATCGGTTATTCATTTTATCGCTTTTTTATAGAGTTTTTTTCTCGTAATGGTCTTAGATTATTGAAATTTGTTTTTTGGTTTAAATTCCACACATAATCACCTGTCAATGTGATATGTTCCCAACCAAGTGGAGATATATGTTGTAAATATTCCTCTGGAATATCCACTCCTTTTGCACGTAAAGCATCTACTGCACGTGATATATATACCGTATTCCATAATAAAATTGCTGAAATAAGAAGTTGCAAACCGCTCGCTCTATGTAATTGGTCCTCATAAGAACGGTCACGAATTTCTCCTAATCGATTGAAAAATACCGCTCGAGCAAGAGCATGTTTTGCTTCACCTTTGTTTAAACCAATTTGTACCCGTCTTCTAAGTTCAGGACTCTGCAACCATTCTAACGTATATAAAGTTCTTTCAATCCTTCCTATTTCGCGTAAAGTTACAGATAAGCTATTCTGCCTTGGGTAGGCCGCAAGCTTTTTGAGAATAAGAGAAGCCGTGACGGTTCCATTACGAACAGAGCTAGTTAATCGTAATAAGTCATCCCAATTTTCTCTTATTTTCTTTGTCTGAATTGTTCCACTAATCATGAATTCTAGGTTTGGATGATTTACGGGTTTTTCAAAAGTATAAATTTTATTTTTACTAAACGTTTTAATTCTAGGAGCAAATCGAAATCCTAACATATGACACATGGCAAAAACGTGATCAACAAAGCCTGCTGCATCCTTATAATGTTCTTCAATTTTCAAATCTGTTTCATGATACAGAAGGCCATCAATAATATGTGGTGCTTCTTCTGAAGAACTAATCACTTGTACATAAAATGGGGCGTATTGATCTGAGATATGTGTATAAAAACTTAATCCTGGATCCCTACCATGCTTTGCATTTACTTGTGCCAACGGACTAGACTGACCACCGGCTCTAAAGAATTGTCCATCAGAAGATGAAGCCGAACCATCTCCCCAATGAGAAGAGAACGGGTATTTATGCTGAAAATCAGTGATTGCTCCAAGGGATTTGGAGTAATTTTCATCCCTTATATACCAATCCGATATCCAAGCCAATTGTGTATAAGATATATTTGGACAAGCATCTGCCATTTTAGAGAGACCTAGATTAATACCATCAGCCAAAATAGCTGCGAACAATACGGATTTATCCTTCGGCTCAGTTTGAGTATGAAGATGAACAAAATGTTTGCTAAAATGTATCCAGCTATCTACTTCTACCAATAGTTCTGTTAATTTAATACGTGGTAATACACTATAAATAAGTCTAGTTAGATCTTCGACCTCATCTGGGATCATTTTCTTTAAAGATGCAATTTGTATTTTATCTGCATAGATTTCAACATCTCGCAGTAACTGATTCTGAATTAAATGAGTCACCTTAGAAAGTTGCTCTTCCATTAACTGAAATCGTTCCTGTAAATACTGATCGATATTTGTTGAGATTGTTAAGGGAACTTGTTTTTTATTCTTCAATTCATACCATTTTTCTTGTGGTAAGAGATACTCTTCAAAATCCTTATATTGTTTACTTCCTACAACCCACATATCAAAAGGACGAGCAATTATTTTGGAAGTAAGAGCTTATGGAGTGGGCATTCCTACTGCTGATTTACCACGTGTTTTCAATCCATTTTATACTGGAGAAAATGGTAGGAAATTTAAAGAGTCTACGGGAATGGGATTATACCTTGTTAAAGAAGTATGTGAAAAATTAAATCATAAGATTGAGCTAGAATCTGAGGTAGGTAAGGGAACGAAAGTTAGAATCGTATTCCCGTATGCATCTCGTTAACCGATGAAAGAATAATTAATCATCGGTTTTTTCTTTTGAATCTTACAAACTTGTTAGATAAATGTTAGGGAAATCGATAGGAAAAATCCTATGCAATATGTACATTGTATGTAGAATCAAAACTGAAAGGAGAAAGGAATTATGATACAAAAGCAACGTATAGAAATAGTTGATTATTTACGGGGATTTGCGCTTATAGGCATTACTTTTACAAATATATTTCAAAACACGAGTATGGTGAGCACTGATGCCCATCCTTATTTTAGCACTTTCGTTTACACTTTCATGGTATCCAAATTTATTTATATATTTATGTTCCTTCTAGGCTTATCTTCTGCATTATTAATGTCAAATTTAAAGAAGAGGGGTGAAAGGGCAAATTTAATATATATCCGGCGTTTTATTATCCTGTTATTAATTGGTGTTACATGTACATTTGTAGGGGTCCCTGCCGGTGGATTATTTATTATGTATGCAATTTATGGGCTAATAGGATTTGTATTTCAGTATATACCACCGATGATTAACATTGTCGTTTTTATCGCTATTGCAATATTGATTTGGTTCACACGTGACATGGTTTTAATTGAAGGTGAATCAACTAATAATCAAATTGTATCTTTAGTAAGCACGTTAAGCGGATTTTCAATGGTTATTTTAGGGATATTTTTAGGACAAGTATCTTTTTTCAATAACCTACAAAGATGTAAGGTATTACTTGTAACAGGTTTAGTCCTCCTATTCTTTTTAACATACTATTTTTATGGCTGGATGAATAATTTTAGTTCTTTCGTACTGCCCCTATTTTATATTGTATGCTTTACCATTTTAAGTATGATTCCCATGGTAAGAAGTATGTTCTCATGTTTAATCGCATTTGGCCGAATGTCTATGTCAAACTTTATTGTGCACACATCGATTGTTTTTGACTATTTAGAAAATGGGAAATTCGCATTCTTAACCTATTTAGGTATCGGTCTATCCATTATTGTTATACAAATTATTTATAGTAACATATGGTTAAAGTACTTCAGAATGGGACCTTTAGAATGGATATGGCGTATGGGGATATATTGGAAGAAAGTTCGAATTGTAGATTCATTCGCGAAAGATTCTAATTTTAAAGAAAACAAAACCTGTTAAAGAAGTATGTGAAAAATTAAATCATAAGATTGAGCTAGAATCTGAGGTAGGTAAGGGAACAAAAGTTAGAATCGTATTCCCGTATGCATCTCGTTAACCGATGAAAGGTATACTTTTCATCGGTTTTTTCTTTTGAATCTTACAAACTTGTTAGATAAATGTTAGGGAAATCGATATGAGACATACTAAGTATAGGTTACACTTCATGTATCGAAAAGAGAAATGGAAGGTGAAATACTTGTGGAGATACTACATGTTTCAGATTTAGGGAAAGTTTATCCTGGGAAAATTTCTTATACAGCATTATCCCATATTGATTTAAAAATAAACAAAGGTGAATTTGTAGGAATTATGGGACCATCTGGGAGTGGTAAAACAACGCTATTAAATATGGTTTCTACTATAGATGCTCCAACATCAGGAGAAGTATTAATTCATGGAGAAAACAAAAAAAGTTGCTGAAAAAATTGTGACTACTCTTCAGAAAGATAATGAAGGTATACATGAGCCTGTATTATATAACGAACAATATAATTTTTCTTCTTTAATCTCTACATGGTTAATGATGAAACAAGGTTTTGGACTTGCATCCATTATGAGTGTATTAATAGGCATTGTTTTCTTTACGTTTGCCGCAAGCTTTTTATATTTCCGATTATACACAGACTTAGAACGAAATCAGCAACAATATAAAATGATAGCAAAAGTTGGTTTAAGTAAACCTGAATTAAAGAAAATTGTGTCACGTCAACTTGCATTACTATTCTTTTTACCCATTGTAATAGCAATTACACATAGTGCAGTAGCTTTTACGGCCTTACAAGAGTTAGCCGATTTTTCAGTCTTGGGTAGTTCAGTTATGGTATTAATTTGTTTCTTAATTTTGCAAATTATATACTTTTACTTTGTTCGTTCTCAATACTTGAAAAAAATGTATAAAACGATTTTTTAATTCAAATATAATTAAAAGAAGGAGAATATAGGTTGAAAAAAAGACTTGGATTATTAATAGTAGCTGGCATTTCGATTACCATGTTAGGAGCATGTTCATTATTTGGTACAAAAGACTCTCCAGCAAATGGGCTTTCAATAGAGGTAGAGCAGTTAAATGAACAAACAAGAAATTCTATAATTGACTCATACAAAGATATAACAACCTCACAAGACCTATATCAATTAAAAGAAGGGACTATAGATAATAATAAGCTTGACATAAAGCTACCGACTAAATTTGGGGATTCTATGGATACTGCTACTAGTAATTTACTATTTATTAGTAGAACAACTGCTGAAAAAATGAATAAAAAGGGACTTATTCGTGAAAGGGATAATAACGAGGGGCTCCTATCTTCAGTCCCTCTTGATTCGTTACCAAAAATAGAAAAAGATGAAACTATCATATTTGCAAATAAAGAATATAAAGACTTGAAAGAACTAACATTTGATGAGAAAAAAATGAATGTTCAATATAAAGGGGATGTATGGCTATCTCCATATCGTGGTGGATCCAACGTAATCCTATTAATTGTAGATGATACATTATTTAAAGAAATAAATGGGAAAGAAAAAACTAGACAGATTCTATCTTTTAATAAATCTTTTGGCAATCTTAATTTAGTCAATCAAGGGAAAGCACCAGAATTAAGTAAGGAAATAGATAAAGTAAAAACAGCTTTAGGCATAGAGAACAAAAGAGCTGTTAATTTTGTAAATATTACAGAAAAGTAAACAAATATTTCTATATAGAATAGAAAAAGTTAAAATCTATTAAACGATGAATGAAAGTTCATTTATTACTTTTTTCAAATATGATTATTTTTAAGGACACAAATAAGTGGATCAGATTTTTTAGTTATAATAAAAAATCTGATCCACTTTTGAAATTATAACCATCATCTAAATTTACACACTTGTTTTTTGTGTCTAAAATGTGTCTAAACGTACAATTTTCCCGCAATGATATGGTGACCCCATGCCCATCAACTTAAGCATTTTATAACACCCCAAAACGAAAAAACGGTTTTCTTTCTATTGGTTAATGAGGAAAAGTGGAAAAATGTTAGTTAAAAAAACGCAAGCCTCTTTTGATTAGAAGTTTGCGTTTTTTAACATATACTTTATTTTTTCTCTTCACGAGCTAAATCGATTACAATATCTTTTCCATCAACATCTTTTAATAATATTTTAAAATGATTCACATTATCAAAAGTAGTAACATCAAACGTTTTTACTTTAATTGTTTTCCCATTATCCCCAGCACTTGAGTACCCCTTCAACGTTGACTTATATGTTTTCCCTTTTTCATCCATAAGAATTACACTATCAATTGTTTTTATCTGACGTTTTATTTCTTCATCATCACCAGAAGAATCACGTTCAAATGTGATATTCGTCCCTGTTGGTAGTACTTCAGCAGACACTATTTTTACAGACTCAGGTTGTTGTTTAGGCACAAAATGAATCTCTTGATTTCCTTTAAACTTCGAGTCTAATTTTATTCCCCCTTGCCACTTCCCTTGAATTTCCTTATTAAGTTGCATACCATTCTTATGCAAAACTTCTATATCTTCTTTTACAGTATTTGATTGAGATTCTGCTTCTGTCCTGTAAGAAATATCTTTATTTTCTAATGGCGCAAACAAAGATATAGAACTAATATTAAAGTTTAGACTATCAATGTTATCAATTGAATTCATAGGATGGAATATTAAATTATAAGTTATTTCTCCCTCTTCTTCACCTGCTTGAATACTCCATTCGCTACCTGCTAAAATCTTATTATTTTCACTTGTTAATCCTTCTGTGTATTCCGCCTTCTCTATATATCGTCCTTTATCATCCGTTAAATCATACTTCATTCTTATATCTGTCACTTTACTTATTAGACTTTTATCTTCAAATTTTAATTTTAAAGAAACTGCTATTTTAGATTTATCATAGAGTATATTTTTAATTTGGATTGTAACACCATTATCTTTCATCACATTATTTTCATCTACTTTTTGCATATATCCATTATCTGCCGCCTTTTGAACTCCCTGATCTTTCGCAAAGAAGAATTTCTTTACTACAGCTAATGCTGAATCACCATACACGCCAACTCCAACACTTGCTCCAACAATCGTTAACCCTGCTATCATCGCTGCAATTATTTTTTTATGAGAAGATGTTTGTTTTTGTTTCTTACTTTTTCTAATTTCTTCAAAAGCAAGTTCTTTTTTCTTCAAAACACTAGTAGGAATTGTTACAGTATCATTTAATGCTTCTTCTAATTTATGCTCGAATTGTTCATTCATTTTAAATTCCCCCCATTATTTACATTCTCCCAGTCTTCTTTTAAATATTGTTCTTTTAACTGTTGCCTTGCTCTATGTAGTCTTGATTTAATCGTTCCTTCTTTTTCATTTAAAATCTCTGCAATTTCTTTTGTTTTAAATTTATTTACATAATAGAGTACGATTACTAAACGATACTCCACACTTAAATAACTAAGCATATTATCAAATTCAAGCTTTTGTTCGATATTTTCTTTTACGATTTGTTCTCCCTGCACTTTCCCATAATCGTCCACATATAAAACCTTATTTTTTCGTACTATATCATTACATTTATTCATTAATATTTTTGTAATCCATGTTTTAAAATACCCTGGTTCTTTTACCTTTTTTAAATTTGTAAAAGCAGACAAAATCGTTTCCTGTATTGCATCACCTATATCTTCTTCATTTTTCAAGCGTGCTTTTGCCACCTTATACATTTGTGGCATTAATATATCAATTGCTTCAATAAAGGCTTCCTCATCACCTTTTTGAGCTCGCTTTATGAGCAGCTCCATTTTAAATTCCCCCTTAGAAATCTACCATTTATGTTTTATATAACTATTAGACTGTATATGCCTTAAAATGGTTGCAAGAAACTTTAAATAAAAAAACCTTAGCTCAGCGAATACCCGAACTAAGGTTACTTTAAGTACAATGCTTCATAATCCTTATTATATCTCGGCTGTATCTCTTAATAGACTATTTAAAAGTGAAAAAAAACGCTATTCTTTCAGTATAAATTCAAAAAGAGAGGATGGCGTCTTTGTATGTATCTATCAATTTCTGATGAATTACAATTATTTGCTGAAGAGTTGCATCAACATCTTACTCCTTCATTTTTAGAGAATCTTGCTAGGGAACTAAATTTTGTAAAACGAAAGCGTAAATTTTCAGGTCATGATTTAGCTATTATCTGTGTCTGGGTTAGTCAACGTGTTGCGAGTGATTCATTAGTTCGACTGTGTAGTCAACTGCATGCTGTTACAGGAACTCTTATGAGTCCAGAAGGACTCAATAAACGTTTCAATAAGAAGGCAGTTTGCTTTTTAAAGCATATTTTTTCCACATTATTAAAAAATAAAATTTGTGAAACATCATTGATTCCAAGCTCTTCAACCACCTATTTTCAACAGATTCGTATTTTAGATGCAACGATTTTTCAAGTACCAAAACATTTAGCTAATGTGTATCCTGGGTCAGGTGGTTGTGCACAAACAGCGGGTATAAAGATTCAATTAGAATATGATTTACATAGCGGACAGTTTTTAAATTTTCAAGTTGAACCGGGGAAGAACAATGATAAGACCTTTGGAACAGAATGTTTAGCGACATTACGACCTGGCGATCTATGTATTCGGGATTTAGGCTATTATTCACTGGATGATTTAGATCAAATGGACCAACGTGGCGTGTATTATATATCGCGGCTTAAACTAAATAATATGGTGTATATCAAAAATGAGTTTCCTGAATACTTTCGAAATGGGACAGTAAAAAAACAATCTCAGTACATCAAAGTTGATTTAGAACACATTATGAATACGTTAAAACCAGGACAGGTCCATGAAATAACAGAAGCTTATATTGGAAAGGATAAAAAACTATTTACACGAGTTATTATATATCGATTAACTGAAAAGCAACTTCGAGAACGTAAGAAAAAACAAGTGTATACGGAAAGTAAAAAGGGTATTACGTATTCAGAGAAAAGCAAACGATTAACTGGTATGAACATTTATGTTACTAATACACCTTTGGAATGGGTTCCGATGGAACAAATACATGATTTTTACTCTCTCCGCTGGCAAATTGAAATCATTTTTAAAACTTGGAAATCCTTATTTCAAATTCATCATTGGCAAAATATCAAACAAGAGCGATTAGAATGCCATGTTTATGGAAAGCTCATTGCCATTTTTCTATGTTCTTCTACTATGTTTAAGATGCGACAATTGATTTTGGAAAAGAAACAAAAGGAATTAAGCGAATATAAAGCAATTGGAATGATTCAAGATCATTTATACATTTTGTATCAAGCCATACAACAAAACACCCAAGAAGTAACAAAGACTCTTATCCGTCTGTTCCACCTTCTACAGAAGAATGGACGAAAGTCTCACCGATATGAGAAGAAAACAGTCTTTGATATTTTGGGTGTTGTCTATGAGTATAATGGATTAAGAAGACAAAAGAAATCTGCATAATTTTTGAAATTTGGCCGATTGAGGTTTATTTGGCATGTTCATTTTTAAGGGTACAAAGTGTTTTAAGAGTTTTTTCATTCATATGAACGAAAGTTCATTTTGTTTCTGTTCTTAAGTTGATGGGCATGGGGTCACCATATCAAAAAAAGAAAATTGTACGTTTAGACACATTTTGGACACAAATTAATTAGTTACCTGCACGTTAGGTTCAAAATAAATTATCAAAACCAAGTTTTCTTTACTCGTTACTTATTTTCACCAGTTTTTCTCCTTGTTCTAAAAGTGTTTCATAGTCATTGTTCTCTTTAATTTCTTTTCTTTTATTTTCAATTGTGGGCGTATTATTTATATTAAAGTACGTATTTAATACTTCATATGGTGTCTTTCCTTGTTTAGTTCCACTATCTTCAATAGCTTCTTTCCATGGAATATTTGCTTTATCCACGCTTAATTCAAGAGCTGAACCAGTCTCATATCTCATATTCCTCTCTAAAAACCTTGGAGATTCTGCCTGACCATTAGCAATGAAGTGGAAGGCCTCCATAAATGAAACATGATATCATCCCCCTTGTATAATCATCAAAGGTTGCAAAAAAAATTTAATAACCTGAGTCCATTTCAATATAGGACCCAGGTCGCTTAGTTGTGTTTTTTGAATTCTGACTACATGACAGGAATCACATTATTATTAATATCTTTTACTACTAACTTCTTTTTACTTAAATAAACTGCTCGATCCGATTTTTTTGCAACTTCTTGTGAATGCGTAACAACAATTACACATTTATTCTCTTGATGGGCGAGCTCCTGAAACAACTCAATAATCTCTTTTGCTGTTTCTCCATCAAGGTTTCCTGTGGGCTCATCAGCAATAAGCAATTCAACATTGCAGGATAGTGCTCGAGCAATTGCTACACGTTGTTGTTGTCCACCACTTAGTTGCAGGACATTTCGTTTCGCTTCTATTTCTGTGAGTCCTACTTTCTCTAATAGTTCTAATGCTTTTGCTTTTTTATTCTGTACTTTAACACCTGTAATTTCCATTGCCGTTAGTACATTCTGAAGAGCCGTCATATAGGTAATCAAATTATAAGATTGGAAAATCACAGATACATATTGATTACGGTATCGATCCAAACCAATTTTCCGAATATCCTTGCCCTTATACAGTACATAACCATTTTTAGGTATATCCAGCCCACAACCTAAGCTAAGCGTTGTGGTTTTACCAGATCCAGATGGACCTAAAATGGTATAGAAATGTCCTGTTTGAAAAGAAAAATCAACATTATCTAGTATTGTTACTTTTTTTCCGTTACTTTCATAATAATAATTTAAGTTTTTAAATTGTAAAATCGTCTCCATATCGGGCCTCCTTATTCATCTTTTAAAAGGATCTGTTTTGGATTTAAGCGTAGAATAGATAATGCTGGAAGAAGCGTTGCCAGCATAGCGATCCCTAATCCAAGCCCCCCTATTTTTCCTATACCCTCAGTTGAAATACTTATATCGATATTATCTACTGGATCTACTTCTACAGTAGGATTACCACTAAGTAGTGCTATAGGGTCTTCCGATTTATATTCATTCTTTGCTATTTCATTAGATAATAGATTATCACCGATTTTTTGAGAAATTTTCTCTCCTGTTGATAAAGATAAACCAAATGCTAATATAGCAATACACACTATCTCAACTAGTAATTGGCCCATTAGCTTCCACTTTTTCTCGCCTATAGATAACAAAATTCCCATTTCTTTTCTTCGTTCCTTAATAGATAACATGATAATTAATCCTAAAATAGTTGCACCTGCAATGGAGGCTATAATTACAATCATTTTCGAAAAAGATGCAATATTTTCGATTGGACCAATCATTTGTTTATATACCATATCTTGTGCATCCAATTCATAGTAATCTGGTAATCCTAATTTTTTTGCTTCCTCCTTAAATGCAGCAATATCCTTAGGGTCCTTTAATGAATACATTGCATTTTCCAATGAATTCATAACAGAATACGGTACATATATTTGATTAGCAGGCTCTAATAAAGCAAAAGATTGTCCTCCAAAAGATGAGGAGTCTTCTTCAGACTTATATATTCCTATAATTTCCAGATCTTTCGTGGTAAGTTCCTCTTCCATTACTTCACCTATTTGCAGTTTATCACCCACTTTTAAATTGTTTTTTTCAGCTAGCCTTTTTTCAATCATAGCAACGTTTTTCCCTACTGTTTTTGGCGTAATTCCCTTTCCTTCAACTAGTTTTAATTTTCTGTCTTGAGCAGCTTCTAATAAAGAAAAATCTCTAACACCCTGTAAAGTGAAATTTAAATTATTATTTGGGCCAAATGATTGAGCTCCTCCAAGTGATTCGACATAATGGAGCTCTTTCAGCTCAGCATTAGCACTTTTTAGATAATTATAGTGGTCTAAATACTTAGAGTTCTTTAATTTATCAGCTTCTTTCTCTTCGATAGCAGGTACCGTTCTTGCTCCACCAGTATTTTGATCACTGTTTATATATTTGTTTATATCTATTTTTAAGTTAACATTCGCTCCTAATTGTTGTCTGGCCAAGTCGGTAGCTTTACTTGATGCACTTTGAATGGTAAAACCAGCAAACACCAAATTAATTACAACTAGAAAAATAGCAAGTAATATAAGTGACTTTCCCTTTCTTGATTTTAAACTTAAAAATGATCGCTTGATAAAATTCATGCTTTTTAACCTCCTTAAGATTTATCCTAAAGTAGTAATCTGTAGGTGATATGGAGTTAATCTGGTTCTTGTGTAAAGGTTAAAAAAATAGAAACAAGTTGATAAATAGGTTTTTTTCCAGTTTTGGTGCGAAAATATCAAATTTTATGTCTAACAAATATAGATCGGACAAAATTTAAAAAATATTTATATGCAATAGTGTGGGTGCAAAACACTTACAGATTATATGATAATAAAACAGCTAGAACTACAGAGTAGGATCAATTTAAAAAATGTATGATAGCCACATTGAATATCATCATACTAAAAAGTGAGGTGCAACCGATGTTAGTAAATAAGACATCCGTATAGCATGGACACACTGCTTTGTTTTTTCTGATTCCTATTATTTTACAAAAGGTTAAAGAGCCCTTATTTACTTCTAAAATGTGTCTAAACGTACAATTTTCTTTTTTTGATATGGTGACCCCTTATAACTAGGTATCAATTCGTTTATTTGCAATGAAAAATCTGCCTTTGTTGTTGGTTTGTAATAAAATCGCGAAGTTTTGAAAAAAGTTTTATAGCGGATTTATAAAATAGTTGTTGCTAAACATGGTGTGAATTGGAATTCTACTCCATGTTTTCTTTTTAATCTTGTATAATAAATATAATGATATTTATATATTTTATATTAAACAATCAAATAGGAGGAATGAATGATATGTTAGATAAATTAAAAGAGCATTTTAAAGATGTAAATTTAGTATGTTCACAATGTGGTAAAACAGTCGAACATGGTGAACGATTTACAGTTTCTTTAGTATTACCTGAAGAAAAAACTATGCCTGTTGGACAATTAGATAAAGTATTAGCTAAGAGAGCAAACGAAATTTTATGTAGTAAATGTAGATAATGCTGAAATAAGAGCGAATCGTCACTATTCGCTTGCTAAAATTATCAAAATTTTTTAAAAAAACACAATATGTATGCACAAATATAGAAGTCATTTTAATAAATCTTTTTTCAAAATGGCTTCTATTTGTTTATTGTGAAGTGAGGGTTTGAGCACACTTTTTAATCAAACTTTAATTCAAGGCTACATTTGTCTACTATGGGTTAACCCTAATCATCCATTGGTTAGCTACTGAAAACACTTCGTTTCAATTGTATGATTAGGTTGTATGACATTAAGTTGAAAAATAATAGAGAAGACCCGAGTTTAAGTTTATTTGGAAATAAAAGTAAGTCTATAACCTATTTTTACACGTATCTCGGCTGTACCCCAAGTACACCTTAAATGGAAATTCTCTTTCTCTACAGTTAGTTATTTTGAGAATTCAGCTCATTTTTTCTTTTTGGGGATGATTACTTTTCTTAAGTTGATGGACATGTGGTGCTACCCCATCGCTATCAAGCTAAGCTCATACAACGTCAATTATAGTAAAAGGTGTTTCTTTTTTCTAAAGGCTAGGTGTAGGGACTTGAAAGATTTGCATACGAAATAAACCCTATCGGGTGTCATTTTTTGAATTAGGCCGCTTGATCATCAGACACGGTACAAGTGTAAACGACACCTAATATATCAAAGACTGTTTTTTTCTCATACCGATGAGATTTTCTCCCGTTTTGCTGTAGGAGGTTGAACAGGCGAATGAGAATTTTTGATAGTTCTTGGGTGTCTTTCTGTATGGCTTGATAAATAAGAAGAAAATAATCTTTAATCATATATATGGCCTTATATTCACTCAGTTCTCGTTTCTTTTTCATAAGAAGTAATTGTCGCATTTGAAACATAGTAGAAGAACAGAGTAGAATGGCGATCAGTTGCCCATATAAATGGCATTCCAATCTTTCTCGTTTTATCTTTTTACAATACTGAATATGAAAGAATGATTTCCACGTTTTAAATAAAATCTCGATTTGCCAACGTAAAGAATACCAATCATGTACTTGTCCCATCGGGACAATATCTGTAGGGGTGTTTGTCATATATACATTGATACCATTGAGACGTTTACTACGAGGGGAATACTTCATTCCCTTCTTTTTCTCTCTTACAGCTTGATCTTGTAATCGTTTTTGTTGTTGTTCTTTTGTTAGCTGATGAACAATCACGCGAGTTGGTACTTTATCAGTCATTCCTACATAAGCGTCGGATATTTCACATGTTTGTCCGGGTTGAAGAGAGTTCATTAAGGCCTCCATATCTATCTGTATATACTCTGTACCTTTCTTGATTCTTCCATCTTGAAAATAATCAGGGGTGGGATTTTTTTGATAAATACGTGTATTTGATTTAATACGAGAGATATAGTAAGCCTTTTTATCTTGTATGTGTTGAAGATCTTTCAAATGAAAATACCCTAAATCTCGGATACATAAATCATTCGCTGTCACAGTTGGAACACACAGGGAACCGTAGGTTCGATCATGTTGTTTCCCTGGAACCGTATGAATATGAAGGAACTGTCCACTTAATAAATCATACTCAAGCTGAATCTTTACTCCCGCTGTATGGCTGCATCCCCCTGCACCTGGATAAACGGATGAAAAAGGATCTGGAAGTTGAAATGCAGTCGAATCTAAAATACGAATACGCTTGAAAACAGAAGTATATGGAGAAGAAATCGGCATAGATGAGGTCAATTTTTTGCTTAATAGTTCGGCTAGTAGGTGTTGTAAAAGTTGGACGGCCGCCTTATTAAATCGTTGATTCAGTCCCTCAGGACTAATAAGTACTGCTGTTGCTGCTTCTAAACAGCTAGATAATTGAGTTAAAGAAGTCATAGCTACATTTTGGCTCACCCATACACATAAAGCGACTAAATCTTTTGCTTGGTACTTACTGGTTCGTTGTACGAAACCAACATCTCTAGCAAGATTCCGTAAGGTATTTGGAGATAAAAAACTTTGAATCTCTTGAGCAAATAGTTGTAATTCATCAGACACAGAAACAGACATAAAAAACGCCATCCTTTCCTATGATTCTACAGAAAGAATAGCGTATTTTTTCATTTTAGGGGATATTTTATTTTGTTAGTTTGATAGCGATAGGGTCACGCCACATGGCCATCAACTTAAGAAAAGTAATCACCCCAAAAATAAAAAAAGATTGACAAACTAAAGGACATTACATATTTTATATGACTAATATGTAATGTCCTTCGTTCTTCAACTAGCGCATTGGACTCTTGCACTACATAATAATCTATGTAGTCTATATTTTATTTGTTTTATAAGTATAATTAAGTACACAATTCAAAAAAATATTCACAACTACAGATTATGCACATTTAACCTAGTGGTGTGCATATAGCTTATCGCACACCACATTTCTTTAATACCTTATCTATAAATGGTGATTTATGTTCGCAATAGCTATCAACATCAAATTTAAACTTCTCAGATAAATCTATTTTTAATTGTGCATATTCATTTCTTAACTTATTATTTTGCCTTAAACAATTACGAAGTGCAATATGTTCTATATAGCCAATACCATCTTTAGGGCAAACATATAAATGATATTTTATATCTTCTTCAAATTCCCTTTGAAAAGCGTGTCTACCTGGAACACCACATTCACCTTGATAAATATATTCGAAACTTTCTAATCTTTCTATAATTTGTGGAAGTAACTTAATATCTTCAACAACCACATCAATATCAATTATTGGCTTAGCTGGTAGTCCTTCAACTGATGTGGAACCAACATGTTCAATATCTGTAATTAAATCGCCAATATAATTCTTTATCATTTTGGATATTTGAAAAAAATCATCTTTCCACTTTGGATTGTATTTTTCAATTACAACCATCTTAGTTCTTTCTGCCATAACAATTTAAACCTCCATTATTGATACTTTATTATATAATACTCCTTAAAGCATATCCCACAGTTTTTGTAAAATCATAGAATTTGGTACAAAGTGTACTGTAATAACTAAACATATATTTTCTTCCTCAATTTTTATGCACGGAAGATTTTTAATAAAAGAAATCTCTACTGTTCATTAATCCTTCCGTACCTCGAATTTAATTGATGAATGGAAAAAACTGATTGTCATGGTGGATCACTCACTTTTAAAATAATACAATAACATTATATACCAAATCTCCATTTTTAAATACCGGATTGAGGTGCTTCCCCGTTATCATCGAACGAAGATACATTCTATATTCTTATAAAAACCGAATTTCCTAGTGGTTTTAAGATAAAAGTAGTATTTTTGTCGTTTTGGGGGGACGTTACAATATTAGCTTGATGTGCATGTGGTGCTACCCCACATCCATCAACTTAAGGTATCTTTTTATACAAAATGTGGTTTTTTCACGTAGTCTTTTATTATCTTTTATAGATAGCATAAAAGTAGGTACATCAAATAAACCCTGACGGGTTTCAAATTTTTCGCTATGTTACCTGATGGGCAGAAGTGGTATCATCTTCTCGTAGTTCTCCTAGCATTTTTTTGAGTTGTTCGCGATCCTTTGTCACTCCAGAAATTTCCTCTTCAAAAATAATGTCCATTTATTGAAGAAGCCATAGAGATAGAATAGCTTTATTACATTTTGTCTTATTCCCCTTTTTCGGAGGATAAGCAAAAACACCCAAATTCAAATTAGATTCGGAATGTATCAAGTACATTATCTTTTTCTTCTTTATTAATTCCAATGTATCTTAGTGTAATTTGTGGTGTACTATGATTCAATATTTCTTGTAACATAGCAATATCTTTTGTTTGCTTGTAAAACCAATATCCAAATGTTTTACGCATGGTATGAGTACCTAAAGATTCTACTCCGGCAAAATCCCCAGCTTTTTGTAACTGTCGATATGCTTGAATTTTACTAATAGGTTTATCACCTTTTCGAGAAGGAAACAACCAGGTACTTTTTAAACCCTCAGCGTATGGAAATACTTCTTCAAAAATAGATGTAATATTTATGATACGCTCCTTTTCTGTTTTTCCTTCTCTTACTTTAAATTCTTTTCGTTTTTTTCGCTTCAGTTTTAAAATTTCCCCTGTTTCCATTTTAAGTAAATCACTGACACGTAATCCTGTATTGATCCCAATCAGGAATAAAATGTAATCACGATCTGAACAATGACGTTTAAGTGACCATTTCATGTCATTAATCTGTTCAATGCTCCGAATTGGTTGTACATCAATTAAATGTTGCTTTTTATCCACCTGCTTTTCAATCCCTTTATTTTCAATGATTTGAATGTATACTTTTTTGTATATTTTTATAATATCAATGGAATTAGCTAAAAGTCAATGTTTAAGGGGAAATGAATGTAAACTTTTGGCTAAAAGTTTACATTCGGATTTTGAATCATTTATAGCTAATTTTTGTAATAAATTTCTCAATATAGATATACTTGTTAATTATGGTTTTAATACTCAAAATTAACAAAAAATAAAGTATAATAAAAATATGATGGTTATCACTTATGTTTACTCCTTGTGCTGAGGATAAGATCGTATTCTTCGATCTTATCTTTTTTTGTTTGTAGAAATTTAATGCAAAAAAATAGAATCCTTAGTATAAGGATTCTGCAACAGGAAATAACAAAATATAAACAATTGTAGCTCTGGTATGCACGATAATTGATAAATTTGTAAAAGATATTTTTCGTATTGAACACTCTGAATAAACTTTTCATACATAAATTGAAACTCCATAATAATAATCTTTTTCTATAATAGTTATCTTTTTGTATGTAACGAGCAACGAAAGTATATGTATAATATTTAATAAAGTAAAATTGATAAATGTAATCGTTTGTTAGAACAGATTATCGTTTAATATCTGTTCTTTTTTGCGTGATGCTGGAGAAATATATTACTCCAGCATTTACTGTTTTATGACAAAAAATATTGGTAACTTTTTTAAAAATAAGGTTAAGTTCGTTGACAACTTTTTTGAAAAGCACTTTATTGACATGAGTTTTAGAATGTTGTTTCATAGTCTTTGTATTGAAAAAAATCGACGGTCATGTCGAAAAGTAAAAGTTAAAAAAAGAAAGAATTTATACATATATCTTGTGTCTTATTTTGAAACGTAATACAATATATAGAGAAATCAAGAAACGACATACAGAGAATATAGATTGGAGAGGGAGGGTCGGAAATGTTAGTTGCATATGATTCTATGACAGGAAACGTGAAGCGTTTCATTCACAAATTAAATATGCCGGCCGTTCAAATTGATGAAGCTCTAGTATTAGATGAAGACTTTATTCTTATTACGTATACAACAGGTTTTGGAAATGTACCGGAACGTGTTTTAGACTTTTTAGAACGCAATAATGAAAAATTAAAAGGCGTATCTGCAAGTGGCAATCGTAATTGGGGAGACATGTTTGGTGCAAGTGCTGACAAAATTTCTGCTAAATATGAAGTGCCTATTGTATCAAAATTTGAGTTATCTGGAACAAATAATGATGTAGAATATTTTAAGGAAAAGATGGTAAGTTTGATTAGAAGAGATGAAATCTAAAATATGGACGTTTTTACACGCTTCTCGATTAACCCCCTGTTTATGTCCGTAAATAAGTAGAGGAATTTTCTTACTCTGAACATATATGCGCTCCTAGACCAGGTGTATTTCAATTATATGGTATAATTAATATATGGGGTATTACTTAACCTAGACCAGGATTGTCCGTAAAGAAGTAGAGGCATTGGATCTTGCTTTAAACATATATGGGCTCCTAGACCGGGTGTATTTCGGTTATATGGTATAATTAATATATGGGGTATTACTTAACCAAAAAAAATAATCCTAACCAGGATTAGCTAAATTCTACATACTCAATATTGCTAATTAAGTAGATGTATATTGGTTTTTAAATATATTCAAAAACCACTCTTTAGAAATACTAGTTCTCTTAAGTGCTTTTTGTTTTGCTAAAATTCACGGGTGGCTCCCGTTTAATATAAATACTTTACATACGGAAAGGATGTGTAAGACAATAATTCACTAACTTATGTAAGAACGTAGTCATTTAAAAATGAAAAACGAAAGGATAGATTAAAATGTTAACTACAAGTATAATTACATTTCTTCTTAAGAATGCAATCCCAGGACTGCTTCTTAATATATTCATAGTATTATGTCCCTCTTTGAATGCAGGGATTCCGATTACATCTTTTCTAATTTGGAAAAACGCAAGATTCCAAATTTCAGCTGTGATATTTTCTTTAACAATAGTGTTACTTTTAAGTCTTTATGTGTATTTGAGTATGCCTGCTACGTTAATGATTCAACTTTTTTTATTTCTATGTCAATTTGGGTTATTTCTTTTGGGACAGCTGGCTGGCTATTTCCAAAAGAAAAGAGAAGAAAACACTAATAGTAACAAGTTAAGTGCTTAAGGTTGGCTGACCTTTTTGCACGATTAACTCCTTCCTTGGCTGGGAAGGGGTTTTTACTTATATACTAATTATTCTACATAACCAATATTATCATACACGTTAATAAATAACAATAATTATGTGTCATAGGATTACACCAAAAATGCGTCACAGGATTACACTAGAAATACAACACAGGATTACACTAGAAATACAACACAGGATTACACCAGAAATGCGTCACAGGATTACACTAGAAATACAACACAGGATTACACTAGAAATACAACACAGGATTACACCAGAAATGCGTCACAGGATTACACTAGAAATACAACACAGGATTACACCAGAAATTATTAATACTTTATGTGTAATTGGGGTTCGACCGAGATACTTGTAAAAGTAAGCCTATGACTCAAAATTACATGTATATCGGCTGTACCCTTATAATAGCTTTTCTTTTAATTAATGCAATGATGAATTCCCTCTCTTTTCTCGCATATACACTGCAAATTGCATCATTTCTTCTTGGGTAAATTGTTTTCCTTGAGTTTCCCCTTGTTTAGCCGTCCCAATAAATACTAAATCATCCCATTTGGAAAACGGTGCTTCTCCTTTAAAAACCATTTCACTATATCTTTTCCATTCCCCATTAATGTTCACTACATTATATCTTCCCTCATTTGCTAAGAAACTCATTGCAAACATTTTATCCGAGTAATAGAAATCACATTCTCTATTCGGATCGAGTAATTCTTCCCAACTAATATTAGCCTTTAAATCTTCTTCTGGAATTTCACGTTTCTCTGTTTCAATAAGTTCATAAGATGAAATTGGTAAATCGTCTAATTCATCATCATATATTTCTTTCATGATCCAACAGTCTTTACTTGCGCCTTCTGCATAATATTGATACCAGCTATTGTCATGCGTTTTAAATACATAAATAAATTCATTTGTAACTGTCTTACGATAAGTTTCAACGATATAACTGCGATCAAAATTCCCCGTTTGGTCATATAGTGTATCATCATCATGATAAGTTTCAGTTTCAATAATGAGTTTCTTTTTCTCGCCCTCAATTATATATTCATAGCCGTCGACTACTGGAAAGTCTTCTGGATAATCATTCATACACCTTTTTTCCATTAAGCAATCCTTTACTTTGCTTATGGCTGCTTCAGGAATCTCTTCTAACTCTACGAACTTTTCGAATTCATTATTAATATCTATTCCATAAGGTTCTAATATTTGATGCAATTGTCTAGCAACCCTTGTTTCTTCATAAATCATATATTCATACTCTTTAGGATTGAATTCTGTTACTAAAACATATGTATCCAAAGGGTTTATCGTATATGTATTTACCCATTTATTAGGCTGATTGAAAACTCCGTGTGGGATTAAATATCCCCATAGCACCACATACTTCTGAAATTTCTCTTCTGGTACTACAAAATAAGATGAACCTTCGTTTGTTTCTCTTTCTAGTACACGTTTTCCACTGAACAATTTACGCATATACATACCCCCATGATTAGTACAAAATAATAAAATATAAGGCTCATACTAAGTGTAATACTATCATATTTAAATTGAAATACGGCTCTTGGTACATATTTCGCAAGAAATCTATCCGATATAAAAATAATATCGCCATTTCACATAAGATAGTATCCAAAACAAACGAGACCGAATCCATTAAGCGGATTAACTAAGCACAAAATTAAATGTAGACTATTGATTATGTATTTTATTTTTTATTAAACATTACGGTACGTGAAATTTTATATTTCTTTATTATAAAAGCCCCCATAGATCGTACACCTATGAGAACTACCTAAGGGTATTTAGACTTTCGACTCCATTCTATTGTAACAGGCTTTCACCATACATGAGAAACATAATGAACCAAAAACAGACCATCATAATAAGAAATTCTTTAAACCCTTGCTGAAAGGAAATACGCCCTTCTTCCATTCTACATGCCCCTTTTCTCTACAACTTTTTATATGTTAAAATATAGAGGAAAGAAACCTGCCAATTTCTTTCCCAGACGGTCACTCATGACTTTGCTCTTTGTTTGCTTTTGCAAATGAAGAGCTTTTATTTTGCATACTTATACTTGCTTTCTAACATCGCATAGCGCAATAGCTTTAACTTTGTCTCTTTTTTCAATGCTTTCCACTCAGATACACCAATTTTCATTTTTCATTCCTCCAATAATTAAATTTGTTATTTATATAGCTTATAAGTTCCAGTTGTAAATCTTTCTAATTTGTTTATCGCTAAACCCTTCATGGACAGCGAAGATTTCTGGAAAATCAGAGATACACAAATCAATAATTGTATTATCAGTTGTTCTTATATAGTAATATTGAACAGCTCCCTCATAATTTGAATATAAATAGTATTTATGAATTTTATAATCTAATCCATTTTTCTCTAATACCTCATAAAGCTTATTTTTAGTTTCATCCATTACGTCAAAAATAGTTAACTGCTCCATCATTAACAGCTCCTCATTGCGTAAATTTACTAAACTAACTCTAAGAACAAGGCTGTTTCATTATGTTCATTGGTATGCACATTAAACCTTTTTCCGGTAGCTTCTAATGCACTAAAAAGCATTCTTTTATATCCTATATCCATAAAATCTACACTGATTTGACCATGATTCATAATAAATTGAAGATCAGCCATCATCTTTTTAACTTTTCGTTCCATGTAATAACCTCCTCAATAAAGTTATATAACTTATATAACTATTCTATTACTCATTTTTCTGGTTGTCAATATAAGTTATATAACTTATAATATTTTTTATAGAGGAGGTTGTTATATGGCTGTTAATAAAGACAAGTACACTCAAATTTTAGTTACTTTTACAAAAGAACAAGTAGAACAAATAGAAAATTATTGGCATGAAAATAAGCTGAAGAATCGAAATGAAGCAATTCGTCAGATCGTAGACAAAGGGTTAAGTCGTAAATAATGACTGCCCTTTTTATTTTCCCTAAAAAACCTAAAAACGCATGTAAAGTCCGTTTCTCCCTTTACATACGTTTTTATGACAAATACGACTTATTATATTAACAACTAATTAAAAGTCTCATACAATCAAATCTGAAGAGTCATTTTTGTGTTAAACTGATTTTTCTCATGTATTCTTTAAACAAATGAAAAAGAGCCGGATTTTCATCACAGCTCATGTATTAATTGGTTCTGTATGTGTACATGTGGGATATTGAGAACAGCCAAAAAACTTATTTCCTGCTTTATTCGAATTTCGAATGACTAAATCATGTTTACATGTTGGACATTTCCGTTCTGCAGGTGTTACCCCTTGATATACATCTTCAGCCGAATATTCGGGATTAATTTTATTAATCAATTTCTGAAGTTCTACACGATCTATTAGTTTTACATTACAAGCTTCCGCTAATTCCTTTGCTTGTCTTGTATATACACTGTTTGTTACAACCCAGCCCTCATGTGCTTCGTAATAGGCTTGTGCTGCATATATCTCTTGTACGGCACTGATGCCAACTCTATTTTTCATCCCGTAGCGTTTCGCCTGGATTACAATACGATTTTTCCCCTTCAATACCAGATCCGCTCCGAAATCATTTGACTGCTTTGTTACTGTTGGAGAATAACCCAACTCTCGAAAGAGAGCTTTTAGATATACTTCGAATTGATTTCCGTCCATTTTGTCTATATAGCGAATACCGGACTTAGCTATTCGCTTCAGTATTCTTCGCTCCTGGATCTTTCGGTACACAAATTTACAAATACGTAAAAGAACATAAATGATAAAACCGTAAATCAAAACCTGTAGTATGTTTGGCATAGATGGTATATTAGACACTTCTTTCCACCTCTTTGATTGGCTTCATTTTCTTTGGTTGTGCTGTTTCTTTTGGCTGTTGTTCATTCACTTGTTTCTTCCGGACATCGTTCCAATCTTTTTCATGCGTTGGGATATCCTCTTTAAGATCTACAAAGCATTTCATCGTCTGAATGAAGTCTTTCCCAGCCTTATCATTATCAACTGCCATTATGACCTCTTTAATATCGTACCCTTCTTTTTTCGCATCCATTAAAGATTGAATCACCGTTTTTGACTTCAATCCATGCATAGAGACCAGGCGAGCGTTTTGTATTTTATTTTGCTTGATACTCCAATGTGATAACATGTCGATTGGATCTTCATAAAAATAGATCTTATCCGGCTTACCCACATCAACCGTAAAACCTGCATTGATTTTTTCATAATTCGGGACGATTTGTTTAAAGCTGCCTCTTTTATTCTCCATTTTCACAGTACCTTGACGGTTCATTCCAATTACTTGCCCTTTGCCACCCTCTTCTCTCCATTTGAACACCACATTATTTTTCTTATCCTGGGCGATGAGATCCTTTTTAATCAGCCAGTTCACCAAGCGAGGATCTATTTTCCGTTCATGAATTAGATATTCTTTAGTCTCTGTTTGCTTATTTACTTCTAAGTGTTTGGGATAGATGAAGGGCTGCTGCTCTTTTTTGCGTTCCTCTTCAGCTTTAGAACGATCAAGCTCTTTATAGTCCCCCTTCTGAATGTCCATCACGGCTTGTGGGAATGTCATGTCATAGTACATCATCGCAAAGCTAATCGCTCCATATCCTTTTTCCCCTCGACTATTCCAGGCGTATTGATTCCCTTTAATGATGAGGCTGTCATGCTCCGTATGACGATAATAGTTTCCTTCTTTCTTAAACGTTTCTCCTTTTGCTTCCAGATATGAAATCAAGTCAACTTTTCTTGCTTTCATCGCATCCTCCGTACTGACACGTGCCATTACGGAATCCCCCCTTTACTCTATAAAATGAAATAAAAAAGAGGACTATTCCGTTTCCTAGTCCTCTTTTACATACATTCAATTTTTATTTGCCGAATAAGAATTTTAATCGCTTCTCCTGTACGCTGTATGATAAACGAGCATCAAATTTTTTCCCGTTTTTGTTCGAGATAAACCCTTTAATCTGATCCGTTACATTCTTTTCTAATAACTTTTTCACATGGTTACTACTTAGATTTTTACCAGAGAATGTACCAAAAATAATGAAGTCACAGCCTTTTTTGTATTTCTCACATAAGTAATTACTTTTCCCTACAAGAACTCTACTTTTACATAATGGACATTTGCCAATGGTACGATCTTCAGTCGTTGGAAAACGGAATTTTAAACTTCCGTCCGCTTCCATATAGATAGCTGCTGTAAATTCTCCCTTTTCCCCTTCAAAGCCATTTATAAAATCAGTCGTTTTATACTGAATCAGCTTTTTCATTTGATTACCAGGGATCGCTTTCCCTTTCATCTTTGCTGGTAACATAAAATCACATCCGTTTTTATGCTCCGTGCATCCATAAAATGTTTTACGATGAAGGATCTCACCTTTTTTACATTTTGGGCATTTACCAAATGATAGCTCCTCTTGTGTGGGGAACTGAAATTTGATATTTCCCTCATGTAATACTAGATAAGCGGAAAACTCTTTCTCATTGGACTTAAACCCTTTTAAAAGATCTGTTTTCTTATCCTCAAACAGCTTTTTCGCTTGCGCCTCCGGAATCGCTTTTTCTTTAATTTTCTTTGGTAAGGAAATTTTACATTCTGGATAATTACTGCACCCATAGAAATTACCTTTATGAAGGATTTTTCCTTTTCTACAAGGGCATTTGCACACCTCAATCTGCTGATTCCAGGTATTAATGATAATATCGGACACCTTATCATCCATTGCGCCTAATTGCTCTACCGTATCCTTTACAAACGTATTTGTTTTCTCTACAAATTCCTCATATTTCATTTCATTCTTTTCGATCATGTAGATCATCCCTTCCATTTCAGCCGTATAAGATGGATTTTTGATTTCATCTACCGGAAAAGCATCTATAAACGCACGACCAATATTAGTGGTTCGAATCTGACTGTTGGTAACATCAATATAGCTTCGCTCTAACAGTTTCGGAATAAACGTTTCTTCCGTTGCGACTGTCCCAATCCGTTTTCCTTTCATAAGTTCTTTCAAATGTTCATCATCTAATTTACGTCCTGCTGTCTCCATAAAGGTTAAAATGGAGCTTTCCGTATGAAAGGCTGGTTTCTTTGTTCGGGACTCAATCAAGTCATACTGAACGATTCTGAAAGAATCTCCTTCTCGTAAAATAGGTATCTGAAATGCTTCAACCGATCCCTCTTCTATATCCTCTTGAAACACACTTAGAAACCCTTTCTCTTGTAGGATCTTTTCTTTTGTACTGTATGTGTTGCCCTCTTGATCTATAAAATGTACTTCTCTTACCAGGTAGATTGCTGGTTTCATAAAGTTCCCGATAAATCGTTTTACAATTAAGTCATATAACTGTTTTTCTAATAGATCTCGGCTGGTCCCGACATATAATTTTGTTGTTGGGATGATGGCAAAGTGACTACTGACTAATTCATCATTAAATGTAGTGTGTTTTTTTGTAATAGAAGATGGGATTACTTGTTGTACGAGATTTGCATAGGCGCTTTTTTCTAGTGTTCCCATTACTTCTTTCACTCGTTCCACTTGTTCTGTAGGTAAATGCCTGGATGAAGAACGAGGATATGTGATAAAGCCTTCTTCATACAAACTCTGAATATGTTTTTTTGCTGTTTCCGCATTTATCTTCAATTTGGCGTGAGCATCTTTGTAGATGTCTGTTAAGTTATATAATAATTTTGGTTTCTTTTTTCTCGTACTTTCTTTAAATTCCGTTACGATTACATTGGTTTCTTTCAAACTATCTCCAAGTTTTTGGAGTGGGGATGGATCTATAAGTTGTTCTTCTGTTTTCATCACCGGTGATAAACCGTTTTCGGTTAGTAGCTTCAAATTGTAGTAGGTTTGTTCTTTATAATTTTGGATAGCAAGTTCCCTTTGACGGATTTCATTTAAGATACACATTTGAACACGACCAGAAGCCAATAAAAATTGATTTTTTGCTAGTCTGGATGTACAACCTCTCGTAACATTAATTCCTAGAATGTAATCTAGGTATTGCCTTGCTTTAGCGGATTGAGCAAGTCCTTCATAGTCTGCTCCTGGTTCTAATCGGTTCAAAGCCCCCTCTAATTCTGCGGCCTCATAAGAAGAGATAAAAAGACGGGATTCTCGCTTGTTAACACTTGCATGTTGATATATCTCTCGATAGATAAGCTCACCCTCTTTATCTGCATCACAGGAGTTGACCACATGGTCTACATCGGGGCGATTTAACAACTTAACCAATATTTGAACTTGTTCGAGACTATCCGATTTCACTTTATATTCCGGCTCCAAAATAATTGGTAAATGTTCAAATTTAAATTCTTTGTATCTCTCGTCCATCTCTTCTGGATGTTTTAGTTCTAATAAATGCCCTCGGCACCAACTAATAATGTAATTTTCATTTTCATAGTAGCCATAATATGGCTTACTTCCTGGATGCTTTTGCGAGTTTCTAAATCTAGGTGATTTTAATAATTCAACAGCTACCTTCGGCTTTTCTGCAATAAACAATGTTTTTCCCATACGTAATACCTCCTATTAATCTGCAATTTCAGTTTCACGCTTCCATTTCTTATTTCTCCGCTTTTTCACCATTCTGTGACCAAATAATAACAACATGTTCAAAAAGACTGCTACAAGGAACATACAGCCTGCAAACAGCCATACATTCATGACGTTCACTCCTTTCTTTCTACAAAAAAGAAAGAGGGCTTTTCCTTTTACCCTCTTTCTTTTTTAGATATAAAAAAAATCACTTTCCGTTTTCTCAATTGAGTAACAAAAAATGATTTAATCTGGTTTTCCTGTTATAAAATTTTTCATAGTTCCATTTCCATTGTTTCTTTTTTTCTACTTGATTTCTTTGTAGCCTTTGACTGGTCTACATTACCTGAAGTAATAGGATCTGGCTCCTTGTCTTTTTCTTTACCATTCGTTTGTTTTCCGGTTAATGGCTGAAATTTTTTATCTACATCTATTTCTTTTGAAGTTATAGACTGATTCATCGCTATACCTTCTTTCCCAAGCTTCTCATCCACCTGATTTTCTAATTTTACTACGTGTTCCTGGCTTACCAGCTCATTATCAATCGAAACATATTTCGTTGTATAATACCGTTCTTCAGCTTTTACACGAGTGACAATACTATCAATATTATCTGGTGTTTCTTCATATTGTGAACGTCTGTATGCCTCGAATTTTCGGCTTAAATCCTTATCTAACGTAGTTGGCTCCTTTTCTTTTAAAGGCTGAATTTGTTGATCTAGAGAAGCAATAGGTGCATATCCCTCCGTCTTCATTTCTTTATATATTTCCACTTCTTTTTCATTAAATGAGTAATCTTTTTGCGCCTCCGCTTTATCAACTAAGAGTCCATATCGTTCATCTTTTACGATTTCATCTAGACTCATATTTGCATCTTTTTCATAAACAACAAATGACAAATTTCCTCTTCCATCAAATATAGAACTTTGCACCTTTTCATATAAATCTGGTTTCAAAATGTTATCTAGATAGACATTTTCTCGTTTCCCGTTCTTTTCCATTAAGGAAACATATAAATCGTCCCGATCTGTTTTATCTTGATTCCATACAGACAAATAATTGATATCTTTCGTAACAGCATCCATCATGTGGATTCTTGCCAGTTCTTCATTTTGTATACCGTTTGCTAATACTTCAATTGTTACTAAATGGTTGGGTGTCTCTTTCGATTTTTCTAATGTATTTTCTTGTACTTTTTCCATCGGTATTTCTTTGTTATTTCTATGATTCACTACCTCATTTCGTAACGCTTGTTTTACTTCATCCGATAGATACCTTTTCTCGTTTAATACTTGTTCATATGGTGTCTTGTAATCTCCATCCCCCATATCCAAACGATCCATACTCACAAGCTCCATTCTCCCAAAATCTCTATCTACTTCTTTGGGAATAGCTATATGATAACGGGTTTTATCATATGGTACGTAATCATCTCTTTCTTTTGCTTCCTCTTTTGCTTTTTCAATATTTGAAATGACTTCAGACATTTTTTCATTGGCTTCTCCAAATGGGATCAATTGATTACCTGTAAAATTTTCATTTTCACTCCATTGAATTAACATAGTTGGACGAGTAATTTCATCCTGATTTAATGCTGCATACTTTTCTTGATTCGCCTTGTTAAATGCTTCAATAAATTCTTTATCACTCAATTTTTCTGCACCTTCTACAGGCTCAAACGCTCGATTTTTATCTGCTTGTTCTCTTAAATGGTTAACAGAAACGAGTTCTTGTGTCGTGTTACTTAAACTCATGTATTCCACCAATAAGATATTTTTTTCATCCTGTTTTTCATTTCCTTTTGCCATACTTCCCACCTCTTTTTCATTTATTTGTTGTTTTTCTTTTTCTAAACTACTTTCAATCGTTTCGATGAATTCAATGGAAGTTTCATGTACTTCTTTCAACAACTTCGTTTTATCTTTCATTTCTTTTCCTTGTGTCCAGTTTGCTAAATAGCCTAAGGAATATTCACTTGTATCAATCCCAAAATAAGAAGATACGGCATAAGCCGTCATTTCTGCTTGAAACTCTTTTTCTGGTGTTGTGTAATTCATATGTGTCTCTGCTGTATGAAGTTTGGCATGCGCCAATTCGTGAAGAAGTGTTTTTACATTTTGTAATTCACTGTTTCTAGGATTCAAAGCAACCTCTTTTGTTAAGGTGTAACTAACCCCTTTTGCGACCCCAAGTTCTTGCTTCGGCTCAATAATTTTTACACCATTTTTTTCCGCAATGGCTTCCATTCCTTTATACAAACTCTGGTAATCTGTAACGCTCCCTTCTAGCCAACGATTCGGAAAAATACGAGGTAGATCTTTTGCTGTTGCACTTGTTTGAGCCGCATCAAACACATGACCGACAGCAAAATATAAGCGACCTGGTATCACTTCTACGCTTTTAGATTCAATTTGTTTCTTCTCTTCCTCATTTGCTTTAGTTACTGTTTTCCAAGTGCCTTCCTTGTCTTTAAATTTTGCTACAGTTCGGTTTGGAACAAGAATTTTAATTCCTTTCTCACCCTTCTTAACCGGAAAGCCTTTTTCTTTCCAAAAAGAAAAGGAACCAACTGCACTGGCTCCCTGGAATTGACTCTGTATTAATGAAATATTAGATGGTGAATAGTGATAAAACTTTGCCATAAACGTTAAGTACTCTTTTAAATCACCCGGTGTACGAAAATAACCTTCTACGCTTTTTTCCATCTTTTTTGTTAAAGCTTGCACCGCTTCTTTCTTTTCTTCTGGTGATTTTGTTTGATACTTTTTCTTATAATTTTTATTCATGATCTTCTCCTACTCTGTCACTCGCTCTTTGCAATTCCTCCATTTCTTCTTCATTCCATCTCTCCGCTGTATCAAAGAAAAGCTCATGAGTTTTTACATTAACCGGAACTAACATATTTTCTTGATTCATGACATGAATTGCTAGTTCTCTCACTTGTTCTCGTGTAATTTTGATTGTTAGTTCTTCATCTTTTACAAGTAACACAATATCATCTTCTCCAATTTCTTTAATGACTCCTAATGCGATATCATCACGAAATAATAACATCCTAATAACCTCCTGTTTTTTTATAAAAAGAAACAATGTAGCTTACGTTACATTGTTCTTTGATGCCTCATGATCTATACGTTTTTGTCTTGCATGACTAATTCGTTCCGCTACGACTTCTTTTGCTATCTTCACACTTCCCATCTCTTGTTTATCAGTCGTAATAAGGCTATCTACGCCCTCTAAAAAGAAATAACCATTTAATAACTCAATTAAAATTTGCGTATTTCTATCCGCACTATTTGCACCAAGACGAATTTTTGTTAGTTCACTTTTCAATACATCGTGTAAGTTTTTTGATACAACTTCAGAAATATAATTCAATGACCATTCTGAAATTTTTGATGCTTGATGTTCTCTACAAATCCTAACAATTGCTTCACCGTTATATCTTATGTTGTGTTCTTCCATGTAATCTTTAATATACGTATCTGTTTCCTCATCCAATGTAATTTGCATGCGAAAGTCCTTCATTTAATAACCCCTCTCATTTTGATATGCACTTTCTTTTTGCATACGCTCATAATACTTTTGGTTCTTCCAACTCTCATATTCACTTTTAAAAGCACGTTCCACTTTTCTCATAGAATACTGAATAGATACATTCTGTTGAAATTTTTGAAACGGCTTTGACTTCTTCATGTGATGGATTCTCTTTTGTTCCTTATCATATGCCTTCATTTCTTGTAAAAAGGCGTTCCCCATTCTTTTATATAAGTCATTAATTTTATTCGTCTTGTAATTTTCATATTGCTTCTTATCATACTTTCCTTCCCCATATGCTTCTTTAAAAACTTGCACTTCTTTATCTAACTTTTGGAGAAACTGATCGTAATCTTTTTTATGATGATGTTGAATATATCGACTGCTTAATTTATCAATTTCCGGCTTTAATGGTTGAATCGTATTGTAGCTATATTGCCACTGTCTTTTATCACTTGGTAACTGTTTATAGATTTGTAAAAACAACGGTTTCAGATGTTGATTACGCCAATCAAAAACCGAATCCTCTTTTTTCCTTCCCACCATATTCTTTCGAATCAGATCATTAATTTGTTTTTGTTCCTGCTTACGATCTAACAAATTATTTACGACTTTACCCTTCATCGCATCTAATGTTTTGGGTTTTCTTTTACCACGTTCTCTCGTTGGGAATGGTTCAACAGTTGCTACATGAATATGAATATTATCCGTATTAAAGTGAATCGCTGCTGACCAGATAGAGCTTTTTTCCAACCCCTCTCTTTTTTGCATTTCCTTCATCGCAAGCCGTGTTACATCCATTAACTTTTTTTCATCCAACGTTTTTGTTTTCTCATCATAAATTCCTTGTTTCTCTAACCAGGGATTATGAAAAGAAATGACATCTTGCCACATGATACTTCCATTCTCATGAGCGGTTTTAAACATTTCCTTTAAGGACTTTTTTTCACTTTCTGTTAAACGATTTGCGTGTTCCGTAAATAGTGCCGATGTCTTTTCTGAATTTCCCATATAGTCTTGATACGTTTCGAACATTTTCGGATTCAGCTTCACTTCACTTTTCGCTTCCTCCCGATCTACATAATCAATATAGTTTTGAAAAGCATCCGAACTTGGCAACACAAATTTCGTTTTTAAAACAACACCCGGTGTGACTGAAGACTGAACAGGAACCGCATTACTCATTTTCAACATCCTGCATCATCATTTGAATAAACTCATTCATTTTTTCCATTGCGCTATAACAATCACTCATCATATGGATGTTCTTTTCAATAAGATTTTCTAATTCCATTTCCCTTTTATTTTGTTGCTGAAAAAACGCCAACATTTCAATTTGTGCTTTCAAAAACTTTTGCCTGGATATTCCCTTTTCCTTTGCAATTTCATCTATTTTCTTTAAGGCAACTGGATCTATATCTCTTATTTTTAGATGCACAATTTCCGCTCCTTTCTGCAATTGTGGGTAGAGAACCAAAAATAGTGAGAAGAGCATAAGGGGTTTCTGCCCCCACCGAGGGTGTGGGGCTAGGCGGAGCCTAGCGAAACGATGGGGGCAAGAAAAGCTTCTAGGTGTAGACTCACTCACGACCCAAAACTCTCTAATGTAGACTCACTCACGACTCATTTTTTCGTGATGTGGACTCACTCACGATACGAAATCCCTTGATGTAGACTCACTCACGACATGACTTTTTTCACTTTTTATTAATTTCTAGTGACTTTTCTTCTAATTTTTTGATCTTATCTCGTGCAATTTTTTGTTCTCCTTTAAACAATTCAACGTTCTTTTCTGATGATTTTATTTTAGATTCTAAGGATGCTATTTTTGATTGTGTTTCCGTTTTTTCCGCTTCAGTTTGATACTTCATTTCATCTTTTAATTCTTTTACTTTTTCATAAACTGTCTTCGCATTTTCTTCTTCCATTTTGATTGCTTTTCCATAATTTTTTATTTTTGTTTCGATATCTTTTTTGTCTCTTTCTATAAAATCTAGCTCATATGTTTTTTTATCTTCAGCTAACAATTCATCATTTGCTTTTGTTTTTCTTTGATCGGTAAAAATCGTCTGAACTAATTTATTCGGACTTTTTGTTGATGCATTTTCTTCTTCATATTCGTTAACATCTTGCGTGAATTTACGAATATCCATTTGTTCTTTTTCACCGTTTTTATTGTAAATATCGAAAGCTAATGCTCCCCAATTCGGAGATAACTCTGTTACTTCCACCACATAATTCCCGTTCTCTTCATACAACACTTTGACAGGTAATTGAACACCAGACTTTACTTTTTCTTGTGCTTTAAACGTAAATCCTGTTTCCTCATACCCTTCTATTCGAAAACGAATTTGTATAAAGTTTTTGTGTGGATTGTATTCCCTTTGTTCTACAATCAATTTCCCCATACCCGACAACTTAATTACTTTATTTGTTTCTGTATGGAATAGTTTTTCATCGTTTGGCATGTAAATTTTAGATGTCAAGAAAGCGAAAAAACCCAAAAATAGAAAGCTGATAATTGTTAGGTAGACCCACGACTTATTTTTTCTTAGATTGATTCTTTCACTTTTCTTACCAATCGCACCTATCACACTCTCACCCCACCTTTTTTCGTTATAAGACTTTCATATTGAGTTCTTCTACACTCGTAACTCGCCATGTTTCTTTTTCTTTTTTTATGATGATTCGCAACACATTGTTTACTTTTTCTTCTCGATTTTGCGATGAATCTGTCGTGACATTTATAAATTCAGCTAGCACATTTACCTCCTCTTTATCGGGTTCATTTTCTTGTAAATAAAATTTCATTTCTATTGGTTTCGTTTTATACGTATCTCCTAATTCGTATTTACCAGTTGGATAAAATTGTTGTAAAAGTTCTTCACTCATAATGGATTTTGCTTTTTCTTTTCGCTCACTGTATCCTTCTTTTTCTCGGTGAAATGATAATTGAATGAACGTTTCGGCTGTCGATAAGTACGCCCTTCTCTGTTGTTCTTGTGCGGAAGGAAGCACCTTATCCAGTCGTTTTTTTAAGTCTTCATTTTGTTTTGTTAGTAATTCATTTGAAAGTTTCAACTGTTTTTCTTTGCCATCACTCATTGATTTTTTGCTCAAATAGATATTAAAAGCTGTCACACCTACAACTAAAATGACAAACACAATAAACAAGAATTTTCGTTTATCCTTCATATCAATTCCTCCTTTACATGATTCTATAAATTAAAAACCCTGAACAAAAACAAAGAAGGCATAACAAGATTAATAGTATTAGTTCTGTCTTCTTTTTAAATAATGTGGTTACTTTACCTTTTGTAGCTTCCTCTAAAATTTCATCATTCACTGCAATAAATACCGTAAATGCTAAGAACGGAACCGCAACGATTAAATCAATATCTACACTTACAAGACCTAATACTAAATTGACAGCCATAACCACTAAGAACAGATATACTTTCGATCTATCTAATGACAACATTTTTTCACACTCCTATTCTTCTAGAATCGCCTTACGTGACCAGAAAAGACTTTTTTCCAATACGGATTATTTAAATCTTCAATAGAAACACCTTTATTTGTTTGGCATCCTATGAAAGTATTTTTATCAATTACAATGCCAACGTGTCCGTCATGTTTGTAGGTATCAAAGAAAATAACATCACCCGGTTTCATATCATTTGCTGATACTTTTGTACCGATTTTATTTAATGTTTCCGTACTTACAGCTCCAATTGGACTGGTATACATCCCTACTTGTTCGAATGCCCAACGTACAAAACTTGAACAATCAAAAATCCCTCTTGCAATGTCATTTGTGTTACGTCCTCCACCAAATACATAGGTAGAACGCCCTATCCATTGACGACCTACATCGGCAACTTTTGAACCACTACTTCCTCCACTTCCTGGATTTCCTCCTCCACCAGAAACAACAGAACCCGGCTGATAATATTTTAAAACCGCATCAACGTACAATATATCGCCATAACACGCTTGATACGGTACGGCTTCTGGTCTAAGGCAATGATACATACCCGTGTGGGCTACTTTTTTGTATTGCTCCTGTGAGAATTTTATCGCTAATTCCTTTGTATATTTACCACCATTTGAGTTAACAAAATCAAAAAATCCTGTTCCAAAATTGTAGGCTTGAAGTGCTGTTTTAATATGATCCATGTCACCTGGACTCGTTACACCAGCTCTTTCTATCGCATGTTTAAATTCCTGTACACCAGCCCAAATACTATAATCTGGATCAGTAATACAGTTTGGTGACTTACAATATTTCGTATTAAATGCACCTTCCGAACTTTGCATCGGATCGCTACCTCGACCTCCACTTTCTTGCATCATTTGAGCAAGCATTAAAGCAACAAATGGTTCCACACCAAAGGCTTTCGCATGCTTCCGAATCGTTGGCTCCCATTTTAAAACTTCAGGCGAAACATTCATGACTTGCCCTTCACCTGTATACGTAATATCCCCTGCATCTGTTCCACTTTCGCCACCCATTGCCGCAATAAAAATACTCATAACTCCAAGTAAAAGAAAAGAAAAAAGACCCATCACAAGTAGCGCTAAAGTGATGAGCCATTTCTTTGGTATAACCTTCAAAACTAGATGCATGGTATTAAGCACCTCCCCCGAATAACATCAATTCTTCGTCTGTTACTTCTACATGAAAATGAATGTTTTTTACAGCCCCAATACTTAAGATGACATCCCCTGTTGGCAAATGTGGAATCGCTGCAATTTCACTTTCACTTAACTGTCCTGCAAATACTTTTCGTAACATATCTAAACTATTGTTATCTTGTTGCATGATGAATTTGTACTGTGTAAGTTCAAAGAGCTTTTTGATTTCATCAATCATTTCTTGTGAAGATCCTTCCGGTACAAAATCTCGGATCGTATGACTTGCATATAAAAGACCTGCAAAATATTTTCGGTCTTCTCGACTAAATTTAATTAAAAATTGTAAAGCGTGAGCACTTTCTTTTCGTGTGTTAATTATATGATGTGCTTCGTCAATAATAATGAAATATCGAATGACATCTTCAAAAGCAATTTGCTTTTTGTTAAAGGCTCTTAATTGAGGTGCACCATTTGATATCATTTCATCCCATAGGAGATTTAACACATTAAAGATTTGCGCTTGAAACACTTCTGCTTTAGAACTGGATATATTCCGTAAAGAAAAAGATACAACTTGTTCTTTCTTGAAATCTTCAATTGTAGAATGCCCATCGAATAATTGTGCATACACTTCTACTAGATTCATAAGATTTAATTCAATTAATTCTAAACGATGGATTCTACTGTCTCCTAAATTTTCATGGTGCTTTTTACTTACTACATCTTGATATAACTCTTTACGAACAAAATTTAAAAAATCAGAGAAAATAGGATATTCTTTTGGTTTTCTTGTTGTAATTTCATTTATTGCTCCCTTTTTATCATTCCATAATCCCATACGAATATATAATTTTCGAAGCAAATTTTCATACTCTTTAATTTCATCATCTTTTGCTTCTGGTGCAATAAAGCGATAAAAAGTTGTCATTTTAGATAAATGCTGAATGAAACTAACTTCCTCACTTTCTGCTGTCTTATATACTTGAAGTGGGTTAATTTGACCTTGTGATCCATCTAATGCAATTGTTTTTCCATTCAAGTCACGTACTGTTTCCTCAAATTCACCTACAATATCAAAAATACGGATAAAATGTCCTTTACTTGCATAATCCACGGCTTTCTTTTTGAGTAAGGTTGATTTTCCAGCACCAGGCTTTCCAACCATTACACCGTTATAACTCTTTCTTTGTTTGTCTTTATGAAAAATATCAAAAATAACATTTCCTTTTGTTTTCGTTGTTCCATAATACGTACCGTATGGATCGTGCAAATAAGAATAGTGAAATGGACATCCACCAGCCAAACTGACTGCCGGAATTTCTTTCCCTTTTCTTCGGTTTACATAATTTTTTTGTGTATCAAAGCTCGTTACAAGTGCATCCCATTCATACTCTTGTTCATTTAAAAAGACAGCTCCTCGAAAGTTATAGGATTCTAATGTTTCCATGATTTCTTTTACTTGTTTTTCTAACTCATCTAATGTTCTAGCGGAAACATAGATACGGATGTGAATACGCTTCATGACTTCACCTTGTTTTAAGTCCGTATAAAGAGCTTCCAGCTCTAAGAATTCATTTTTCGCATCAATCCGATCTATATTATCTTTCGCTGTATCATGACGAACACTTTGTTCACTCATGGATTTATTAATGGATTCAACGACCTCTTTTCGGTCATCACTCATTACATCTAGTGTTGTAATCACATTAGGCATATTCATAATTTGTTCTAACCAAAAATCATTTACCTCTGTTGGATAATCATAGATATGAATGCAAGTAGCAAATCCATCACCTGTTTGCACATAACTTTCTTTAAAACTTACACCCCCTTGCGGCTGAACCCTAGCTACTAAATAAGGATTGTAACCTTTCTTCTTTTTTATTTCTTTTTGTTTTTCCTTTTTGGATTTTTTATTTTTGAACGCAAACATCTTATTTCCCCCTCACTACCATATATTTTTCGTTCCCAATTTCGCATTTTGATTAAACAATTTAAACATAAGTTCTAACTTTTTCTCTTCATCCACCTCCAATAGTTCGGTAGAGCGTTTAATATACCGTTTAGCCGCATCCACACGTTCTTTTACGATTAATTCCGTTTCTCCGTAAATAAATAAGAAAGCTTCACGATTTGTTCGTCCCCATTCTAAAAATTGAAGTTCTTTTAACTTCTGATTTAAAATCCGTTCATACAAAGGGCTGGTACATTCTTTGATTTTTTTCTCTATATACCGTTGTTGTTCGGTTGTTTGACATGGGAAGTTTAAAAAAACGAGTTTAATTGACTGTTTGTAGGCTTGATAAAAATAAGCATGTGAGAAAATAACAAATGCTTGTTCTTCGCTATTCTTAGAGAACATATCGTCACCTTCGACTTGAAGGATTTCTAAAAACTCCTCATTTTTCAGTTCAAATATGCCATCCTCCGTCATATCTACGATTTGCATAATATCCACAATACTTTTCTTCACCTTTGGTGGTGCTTCTTTCTTTTTTCTAGATAAAAAGCCTAAAAGTTTTGGATTTTTCTTTTTCACAACATCTTTCTTTGGCTTTTCTTTCTTCTGCTTTTTCACTTTGCTTTCTGCCTTTGTTTGTTCTTCCTCTTTCTTTTTTGTAGGTAACACTTTAACAATTTCTTTGGGTTCGGAAAGTGTTTTTTCTACATTTTTTTCGTTAAAATGAAATGCCTTTTTAACCGGTCTTTCTATTTGTTTTGGCTTCTCTTTTTCCACATCTTTTTCACTGAATAACGCCATATGTGATCCCTCCCTTATTGATCGTTATCAATGGCACAATATGCACCTTTTCTTCTTAACAATGTAATAATCAACACTTCATACATTCGTTTTTGAGGATTCGTACTTGGTCGCCAAATCATAATTATTGCAATAGCTGCCATGAAAATAACAAATGGTAACTGAAAGGAATCATGTACGAAATTCCTAAGAATCATCGTTACAACTAATAAACCAATTAATAAAAAGAAGTCTATTAAATAAAGCACTTTATTAATCCGTAATTCTGTACTGATTTCCTTCGGAATCCGATAGCTTCTCATCGGGATTTCCTCCTTTTCGACAATAAAAAATAAGCGTACGATTACGCTTATTTTTTATCTGTATTATTTTTATTTTTGCTTACAATATCTCTCCAACTTTTACCTGTATTCTGACCCATCTGATAAAAACGCTTTGTATTTTGTACCGTTTCAGTATTATTAATTCGTTCTTGCACTCCTTTTACTTTTTGTTTCATGGATGATGTCGTATTTTTAACTTTATCCGTTGTATATTGTCCTAATGTCCGTGTTTCATGACTACTACTTGCTGCCACTTCTCTATCACTTTCATAAGGAATAATCGGGCTACTGTGTGTCACCGTTACGATATCGGCTGGTGCCGGACTACTTCCACTTGCTACTGGTCTTGATGTTTCCATTGGTGCCGGGCTACTTCCACCTGTTACTGGTCTTGATGTTTCCATTGGTGCCGGGCTTCCTCCACCTGTTACTGGTCTTGATGTTTCCATTGGTGTCGGGCTACTTCCACCTGTTACTGGTCTTGATGTTTCCATTGGTGCCGGGCTTCCTCCACCTGTTACTGGTCTTGATGTTTCCATTGGTGCCGGGCTACTTCCACTTGCTACTGGTCTTGATGTTTCCATTGGTGCCGGGCTACTTCCACCTGTTACTGGTCTTGATGTTTCCATTGGTGCCGGGCTTCCTCCACCTGTTACTGGTCTTGATGTTTCCATTGGTGCCGGGCTTCCTCCACCTGTTACTGGTCTTGATGTTTCCATTGGTGTCGGGCTACTTCCACTTGCTACTGGTCTTGATGTTTCCATTGGTGCCGTTTGACTTCCTTCACTTGCTACTGGTCTTACTGTTCCTGCCGTTTGACTTCCTTCACTTGTTCCTTGTCTTACTGTTCCTGCCGTTTGACTTCCTTCACTTGCTACTGGTCTTACTGTTCCTGCCGTTTGACTTCCTTCACTTGCTCCTTGTCTTACTCCTCCTGCTGTTTGACTTCCTTCACTTGCTCCTTGTCTTCCTTCACTTGCTCCTTGTCTTACTCCTTCTGCTGTTTGACTTCCTTCACTTGCTCCTCCTGCTGTTTGACTTCCTTCACTCGCTCCTTGTCTTACTCCTCCTGCTGCTTGATTTTCTTCACTTGCTCCACTTACTTTTCCAGCTTCCTTCATTTCATCTTGAAGACTTGTTGTTCCTGATTCTTGCCCACTTGCTACCTCTGGTTTTTCATTCCCTTCTTTTTTCATATCTTCTTGAATAGATGGATTACCACCATTCTTTTTATCTTCTTCCTTATTTAAGTTACCTTTTTCCTTTTCTTTATTCGCTACATCATTGCCTTGTGTTTTCTTTTGATCCGCTTTTTTCATCTGATCTTGCAAAGACTCTTTATTTCCGGATTCATTCCCTTTTTTCAAGCCCCCTATGATACCTGCCATATCTCCAGCCGCATTTGCGGTTTTTGTTGCTGCAACACCAGCCCCTTTTGCTGCACCTTTTGCTCCTTTTCCAATCATATTTCCTAGACCTTTCATTGGTTTTGAATTTGCAAGACTACCAATTCCTTTACCAAGTGCGAAACCACCTGCTAAACCACCTGCTAACAAGCCCCAACTGCTTTTCAATCCAATATCTATACCGAATAACCTTTCTACAACTGCCGGGCCATCTAGAACTGCCATACTAAATGCCGCTAATGCAATAAGATAAGGTACACCATTTAATTTGTCATGGAGAAACGCCGTTCCCATTATATATAGCTTTAAAGATAGGAATATCATAATTGTTGCTATAAATATATTGAGGATATTCGATAGTACTGCTTTCAATTTTTGACCATTTGCAATATCTGCTGGCGCTAAAATATTGGCTAACAAGTAGTTAAATGCCAACTCATAAAATAATCTAGCTAACTTAATACTTACTAATAACAAAGTTGCACCTGTTATCAGTAAAGTAAAGAAGATATTCCAAAAGTTCCAATGCCAGCGATAATACTTTTCTGGAAAGAAATCAAACCAGCCATCTTTCAATTCAGCTAAAGATGCAACTCCTAACCCATCCATTACCCTTTTATTTTTCAATATTTTCTGTCCATCATCTGTTAACTTTTTATCTTTTGCGAATTCAAAATCCGAGTCAATTTTTTCGGTAATATCTATCCACCTAATATTTTTTTCCGGAATATGATTTTTCGGGCTCATATCTTCTTTCTTTTTCCAATTATTTTGATCTATTACTGCAACATCCGTTATATTTTTCTTAATAATCTCATCGCTCAAAGAGCCTTTTTGCTCTGATTTCACAAACGCAATTGCATCATCTGTGAACTTATCGACCTTTGTCATACCAGTACTTAGCAAGCAAAGTACACACAAAGTAATGAAAATATTAATGATAATTTGAGAACGGTTCATTTGTTTGTTCATAATGAACATGTAGCCAATATATAAAAACGATATGGCTAAAAGAACGACAAACAATGGATATAACATATCAACAAAATTTTGTATTTCTGGTAAATTAAAGAATCCTTTAATCCCCAGTATGGCATCTGTGACACCTTCTAAAGCATCTACAACTAAAGATAAGCCTACAATTAGGAACCATCCTATCCAACGAAATACATAATTCACGATGTCTCCTACTTGAAGATAATCCGAGAACGCTTCTATAGTTTTTAAAATCTCTTCATCTTTCACCATTTATCCTCCTCTCTTGTTTATTACTGCCCTAATACTTCCTTTGCTGTCCAATTCACCCTTTCATTCAGTCTGTCAATACGAATAATCAGTTTCCCTTTTTGTTCCCGATCTACTGAAAGGAAAAGAACCGCATCTTCTAGCCCAAGAATGACCTCATTTTCTTCTGTTACGAATGGCGAGTAACTATCTAAAATCAATTGCATTTTATCCGTTATTATCGGTACACTCATTCTCTCTTCCTCCTTTATGTTTGGATTCAAAAAAGCACTCAAATAATTGAGTGCTTTTCTAACTTGTTACGTGCTCTTTTTCTTCTAAATCACGTAAAATTCGATTCATCTTATTTTCAACTGCTTGATAAACACCTTTGTCGATATGGTCATTGTGAGCCAACATTTGAAATTCATTGTAAAACTCGCCCATTTTTTGATTTTCAACCTCATCTATGGCTTTCCCTAACTGTGCTAAAAAGAACTTATCAACCAGTTTCAAAACCGCTAAATCAGTTTCAAAAAATTCAATAACCGTTTTCGATTTCCAATTTTCAATAGTGAGTGAATCAAATGGATTATCTTCTTGCTGAAACGCCTCTTCTGGAATGTCTTCATCAATCCCCATCATTTTATGTTCTTCTGTTGGCTGCGGTGGCTCTACTGGTGAAGAAGTTTCCTGTTCTGGCTCTGGTGCTTCTTTCTTGGTTTGTTCTGCCTTTCTCTCTCCTAAAAAATCTACAATGAGTTTTTTCGGATCTACATCATCATGTAGGGAATCAATATCTATATCTAAAATAGATTTATCTGTATCGAACTCTACTCCCAAGTACTCCCATCTGTATTTTAAGGCTGTTTCTTCTGTATTATAAATTGGTCGTGGTCTAATTCGTTTCCGCTCATTATCTTGACGTTTTATAACACGAATAACAGCACTTTCTCCTTCTTTAAAACTCATCAGTTCATTTGATATTAACAACGGTCGTTGATCTAGACCTTCCGTTTTATTTTTATCAGTAGAAAGACCTTTTCCACTTCGGGAAGGTAGGTTAATTGTCTGATTCCCAAGCTTTTTGGACACTTTTTCGGCTGTTTCTTGATCGTTTGTTAGAATGTAGATGGTATTCCCACAGTTTCCATCAATGGTATCTGCATCATCTCCATATTTATTTTTTATTTGTGCATACGCTTGAACAACAAGGTTAAAGCGTATATTTCTACCGAGACAAACCGTAATAATATTCGCCATTCCTTCAATACTCGGCATGTTGCCAAATTCATCAAGTAAAAATACTACTTCACGGTGGCATTCTCCCCCTCGAGCAAGCGATGCCCCCTTCGCTAATATGAAATAGAGCTGTCTTACAAAAATAGAAGCAATGACATGATTCGAAGAATCATAGTCTGGTGTAATCATAAAGATAGCAATTGGTTTATCAAAGAAGTCAATCTTTGTTACCTGTATATCTTCATGTTTCTTTAACAATTGAAACTCTGTATCCCCTGTCTTATCATCTATTTTCGTAATAGAAACTATTATTTCTTTATCACTCCCTTTTTCAATAATTTGTATTGTGTCCTTCACTTTTATTTTTTGTTTGAAATCCAATACAAAACGTCCTATAACATCTGTTTTTACAGATTCTTTTGAACCATCCGGGAATATAATTTCCACTCGTTTTCTAGGTATTGCTTTTCCTTTAATGGTTTTCCCAAAACCTACACGCTTTAAGTCTACACTGTTTTTTGCTGTCATTTTTGCAATTTCATCGAACGTAAAGATTGAGAGTCCGTTCATTGTTTGGGTGAAGATTCCGCCTCGTGTCGTTCCTTTCGAGAAGTTTGAGGTTGCATATTGCATTTTCGCAACACTATCTGCTGGCAAACCTTCAAAGTATAAATCTAATGCATTTTGTGGATCTGCTTCCGGATCTACGATTACCTCTTTTGAACCAAGTTCTGATAACATATTTGCTACTGCATACATTGTGATTTTTTCTTCTGTTCCTTCTGCAATACATTTATCCGTAACAGCTAATATCATGGCATTGCACAAGCTCATAGCGCACTGTTGCCAAAAAGGATCTTTGACAGTTGGGTTGTAATACAAAGTGTGAGAAAGTGTTTTACATAGTGCTTGAGCTGTTGAATAATCTCCATCTTTATAAGCATCTTTTACAAGCTGCAATAAGTTATAACTCATAGAATCAAGCGGGTTTAACAAGTTCAAAACTTCAAAGTGATACCCTCTTTCTTCCAGGGTATCTTTCGATGCCGTAAATAGTTCCCCTTTTGGTGTATTAATAATTAAAGAAGGCTGATGCTCCGCTCTGGAATAAACATCTATCGTTGGAAAAACAAATGTTTCCCCTTTACCAGAGCGAGTTGTACCAATGATTAAATTGTTTACAGGACTATCATCAATGAATACTTTGTCACCTAGTCGAGAGATAACAACACCACCGCCACCTTTAAATGATTTCTCTCGATCTGGTACGGCTCGATATTGCTTTTTCAGCTCTTCAACTGTTGTAAAACGACTAGATCCTTTCTGATGATTATTTAAGTTTTTAAAGGAAGATTTCAATTTGTACACTGTTCTTACTATGGTTCCAATTACTACAAGGAAAACAAGCATGTAATAAATCGGATGCTCTGCAATCGGCATTCGAAAAAGAAATCCTATATCCATATGAAATGGTTTTGGATGTAATAAATCACTAAATGTTGTTCTTATTAACTCTAAAGTCAAATTGAGTAAAAAATTAGCGACTAAAAACATTCCAACAAACAAAAAAGTACTCAATGGAATGAGTACTTTTTTTTCAGCTAACTTATATTTAATTGATATTTCATCTTTATACATGGGTAAGTAAATCCCCCTTTAAACCGTTATATCTGATTTTGATTCTTGTTTATTTAATTCTGTTGGTTTCTCTGGATTTGTTGGCTTTTCTGGTTCTGTAGGTTTTTCCGGTTCTGTTGGTTTACCTGGATCTGTCGGTTTCTCTGGTTCTGTTGGTTTTTCCGGTTCTGTTGGTTTCTCTGGTTCTGTTGGTTTCTCTGGATCTGTTGGTTTTTCTGGATCTGTTGGCTTTTCTGGATCTGTTGGTTTCTCTGGTTCTGTTGGTTTTTCTGGATCTGTTGGTTTCTCTGGTTCTGTTGGTTTCTCTGGATCTGTTGGCTTTTCTGGATCTGTTGGTTTCTCTAGATCTGTTGGCTTTTCTGGATCTGTTGGTTTCTCTGGATCTGTTGGCTTTTCTGGATCTGTTGGCTTTTCTGGATCTGTTGGTTTCTCTGGATCTGTTGGCTTTTCTGGATCTGTTGGCTTTTCTGGATCTGTTGGTTTCTCTGGATCTGTTGGCTTTTCTGGATCTGTTGGTTTCTCTGGTTCTGTTGGTTTCTCTGGATCTGTTGGTTTCTCTGGATCTGTTGGTTTCTCTGGATCTGTTGGCTTTTCTGGATCTGTTGGCTTTTCTGGATCTGTTGGCTTTTCTGGATCTGTTGGTTTCTCTGGTTCTGTTGGTTTTTCTGGATCTGTTGGTTTCTCTGGTTCTGTTGGTTTTTCTGGATCTGTTGGTTTCTCTGGTTCTGTTGGTTTCTCTGGTTCTGTTGGTTTTTCTGGGTCTGTTGGTTTTTCCGGTTCTGTCGGTTTCTCTGGATTTGTTGGTTTCTCTGGATTTGTTGGTTTCTCTGGTTCTGTTGGTTTCTCTGGTTCTGTCGGTTTCTCTGGATTTGTTGGTTTCTCCGGCTCTATTGGTGGTTTTGGTTTTTCTATCCCTATATTTTCCGTATTACCATTCTCACCCTCCGGTGTAATTGGTGGGTTCACAATTGCATCTGGTTTCTTCTCTGGTGGAAGAATATCTCCTATACTCGCTACTGAAGAATCAATATTTTGATCGCCAAATGCAAAATGATCTCCATTCACGGTGACTTGTGGCTTATTATCTGTAATAGCTGCAATCACATTATCCTTTGCTGTATCTTGAATTGATTTATCTGTTGTTTCTTTATCAAAGAGTACTAGAACACGAGAAGTGGTTTCATCCCCATTTTGAAGATTACTTACAATAGATTTTTCTTTAAAATTAATTTTTGATTTATCCAATTCTTCGAGTACATAAGCAACTTCATTATCTTTACTTTGAATTGCGTTTTCTGTAATTGCTTCAAAATCTTGTTTGTTCAGATTTTCTTTCTTTTCCTCCGGCTTATTTTTATCTACTTTTTTTGTAATAGCTGACTTATTTTTTGAAGATTCCTTACTTCCAAACCAACTGCACCCTGTAGTTCCCAATATCAATGAACCACCAAGAAAAACAATTCCCATTTTTTTATACAGATTCTCATAATTTAATGGCATGTTATTTTTTCCCCCTTAGATGTCCTTTAGATCTTTATCAATCTTTTCAATCTTGGTTTTCTTTTCCTCTTCGCTTATCGTAGATTGTTGAATATCCCGTTTTTCTAATTCTTTGACCTCTTTCATCAAGGTTTTGTTTCCTTGCGTTTTGGCAAAAGAATAACAATCTTCATATTTTTTTAGATTTACAAAGGCTTCAACAATGAGTTTTTCACGCCTACCATCCATATTGACTTTCCCTTTGAGCTTGATTACCTCTTCATATTTTTTATCAAGCGCTGCCTTTTCAAAGTCGATCACATCATTTTTGACATCTATTTCATTGATTTTATTCATGTTGTCTATCCCGATAAAATAAGCAACCACACTTTCTGCAAATTTCGGCTCATACTGTAATGCCTTATTTGCCTTTCCATTTAATAAATAAGTAAATAAAACTGCCTTTTGACTATCTTTATCTAGTTCTGTGTAATTGACCTTATCAAAGTATTTAACGGCTTCTCCATACTGTTGAATGGCTGCCTGTTGTAATCCTTTTACCACATATTGTTCCGAACCAGCATTTGCACTCGAAACTGGTTCGGAAGAGAATAACTTAAAGGCAAATATGGCACCAGCTCCAATTAACACCACACTTCCTATAACACTCGCAATAATTTTGAATCCTTTTCTATTTTCCTTTTCAGGCTTTACTTGTGTTTTCACTTCATCCGATGGACTATAGGAGGATTCCTCATTTCTTTCTGATAATTCTTCTTGATATTCATATTCTTCATGAAAAGGAGAATCATTGATTTCCCTTTCTAACGTTTCTAACAGCTCCTTTTTTTGTTCCTCTTGTTCTGGATCTAATTGCATCACATTCATTTTTTTAGAAATGTGATCAAAAATATGCTCTGCATATCTCGAACCAAGTGATAGCGTACCGTTATAAATTTCATTAGAATGACCATCTAACAAATCAAAATCAATATGTTCTTGGTGTCCTGCTTCTCTATAAACACGTTCTAATCGTTTGGTTAAGATGTAAGCTTCATGAAACGAATATTGCTTACCCGACTCAATTTCTGTTCCATTACTACTATTAAAAATGACAAACATGGCTTCTCCTTCCTCACATTTACTTTAAATTCCATGAAAAAAGGCAACAAAAAAAGCCATACCCTTTGCATAGCTTCCTCATTGCCCTATTCATATTTATTCACTATTTCATCCAAAGAAATGGAAATACGATTTGACCAAATTTAACATTACTATTTACACTCTCTGCTAAGTATTGGCATCCCATTACGATAACAAGTCCGGCTGCCCCACCAAGAAACCACCAAATACATTTATGTCTTCCTCGTTCACCGCCCCAAATTAAGAGATAAGCGCCCCAGCAAAATACAATCGCTGTACTAACCATTGCTCCTCTTTGCATCCAAGTAATAAATGAATTACCCGTATTAATTAGACCATCCATCGCATCACCTAACACTAACATTTGAGCTACTGTTTCCAACATAGACATATACATTCACTCCCTTTTCATTTTTAGATGCTTACACGTTACTAAGCTGACTTGACTCATTTGGCTTGCTGTCTTCTTTTACTTCTGTTGATGTTGCTTTATAAGCTTGTAAAGCTTTCATTACTAGATCTTGATTTTCTTCAATGTATTTCTGATGATGTAAATGAAGCCAATGGTTATAATCCTGACCATTGGCTCTTAATAGGTTTGCTACCATATCTTTTTCTTTTTTTAATTCCTTCTGTGTAATCGCCACTGTATCACCACCTTTCAATGGTTATGTGATTACTTCTGATATTGCTCTTTGCAATTTTTAACAAAAAAACTAAGTTCACTTTCAAGTTCTGATGGTTTAATTTGTGGGATTTTAATATCTTTTTTTAATTTTCCTTTTTCATAATATGCTAGTGAATCTCTTTTTTGAGATAATCCCCAATCATACGGGTTACTTGAACCCGGTATATCTTTACCCTCTTCATCTAATTCTTGTACCTGGACTTTTTCTTGTTGTGCTACTTTTTTTACAGCATGAAGCCAATCCTCTCTTTTTTTCTTGGTGGAATTTAGCATAACAAAACCTGTGCCATCCTCACTCATGAACTTCTTCATTTCTAACGGACTAAGTTCCATTACTTCCCCTTTTCCAGAGCTAAAGACAAATGTTGAACCAATACCAATTGCAATTAATAGGCCAACAACAGCTGAAATGATCCACCCTTTACGACTCATACATATCCCTCCCTTTGCTATTACTATATTTTTATAAGCGATTTTCAAGTGTGGTGAGACATATTTATACTTCATCATCTGTCTTTATTTCAAAATATTTAAAGGAAAGTAAGATCGAAAACAAAAATGTCATTTATGGCTGGAATGACGAACCCTGTATTGGCATGCATAAAGAGACTAACCCCGACTTAGTCTCTTTAGCCCAATACCGCACTACGTATTTTGGTGTGAACGTAGAACCTTATGTATCTACTATTGGTGTTGTTCACCGCTTCTTTAGAATGTCAAAATGGGATATTCCTCACGATTACTGGCACATACAGATCTTTGATACATTACATTTCCCAATAGTCACAGATAAGTTTTACGATCTCACTCATCCAACGATCATCGTATACCTAACCCCTCTAGTGACCGTTTCAAGGGAGGCACGCTAAATAGATCTTACTTTGTCAAAGAGCAAGTTACTTTGCGCCATTTTCTCAGCACACTTCAAAATCGCTTTTTTTATTTACACTTTTGTTTTACAGCTACTAATTCAGCTTGTTTATGTTTTCGTTTTGCAATTATATTTTGATGTTCATCCCTGACTGAGCGAACTTGATAATAAATTTGAGCCACCTTTTTGATACTTCTTGTTCCATTTTCAATTGCAATGGCACCTTTCAGTTCATATGTTTTCCCATCAAAGGTTTTGATACTATGAGCTTGTGATGCTGCAATATCATAAAATGTGAGTCTTTTTTCCTTTCCCATACGATTTCCTCCTATTTTTGATAAAGAAAGGAGAAAAACGCTCCTCTCTTGTATAGTTTTCTAGCCATCTATATAGGGAGAAGTAGTGGTTGAGTGCTTAATATCATGCTAGAATTGTTGTGTTATACGAGCTTATGATGCGTTGTGCGGCCTCTTTTCCGTATATGTACTGTAATGTGGATTGAGATTCAACTACAATTGAATTATGAATGTCGTACGTTGCGCTCTCTTTTAAAAATTGCTCCATATGAGGGATCGGGTACAAATCATATTGATGAAATACAAGGTGAATCGTTCTTATATTCTTACATTCTGTTAAATATTGAAGAAAGTTTGATAATTCTTCTCCTCTATCTTGGTATGTGCTTACTTCCGTTTCTACACTCATATACACAACTGCTTTTCAATTTACTTCTATTTGATGTATGGATTTTCAGCTTTATCGCCTGTTGTTAGACGGTTATCTTCTACTTTTTAGGTGTTTGTTCTTGTTATGGTTTAGTAACAATTCGTTGTGGTTTCTCTAGTTGTGGAATAACAGATTTTTCGATTACTCTCGTTTGGTCCGTTACCTGTGGTTGTGGTATTTCTTGTTTTTGTGGTTGTTCCGGTTGATGTCGTATCTGCTTCTTTTGCCCTTCACTATGCTTAATAATTTAACTAACCTCTTAAATTTCAAAAAAGTTTTTTCGTTAACTAAGCATCCATCTGATACAAATATTCTTCATCTGGTTATTCATGCAATATGATCAGGTTGAAATTTCAGATTGAAAAATTTGAAATAATAACAATAAAATTGTACCTTTTCTACATAGTTCATTTACAATATAAATGTATAATTATTTTTTGTGAAAATTGTTTATTTAAACTTTGCTCGATAATAAGTTGCAAAAAAAAGGTTCTCAATTGGTTCTTCAAAAAAATCTGAAATACTTTTTGCTCTGTTAAAAATCAAACCTTTTCTCCCTGATTCTACATCGTATAAAGTACTTATGGGAATTTTGGAACCTCTTGAAACTTCTTTAATTGTATAACCCTTTGACTCACGAATTTCCCTTAGAACTGTCAAATATCTCACCCCCTTATTTGCAGTCTATTCGTCCTCAAGCCGAAAGTCAACATTATATGTGTTATTTATATAGGAAATTAACATAAATACAGTTACGAGGAGCTAAAAACCATGTTTGGACAAAGATTAAAAGAATTAAGAAGCAAAAAAAACATAAGTGCTACCGCTTTGGGAAAAGTATTAGGGATTGCTCAAACAACAATTTCCAACTGGGAAAATTCAGGAGCTGAGCCAAATTATGAAATGCTAGTAAAAATCTCACGTTTTTTTGGTGTATCAGTTGACTATTTAATTGGAAATGACCATGATTCTAATAAAAATGAAATAAATAGATTAGCAAAAGAGTTATATGAAGACCTGAATTCAGTTTCCGAAGATGAACGTCAAGAAATAGAAAAAGGATTACTAGAATACATAGAATTCCTTGGATATAAAGTTAAAAAAACAAAGAAATAACTTCTTTTCTTTTAATTTGCTCTCTTTCTTAAACTAGACTTTAAATTTTTATTTTGTTGTATATAAGTTTGTAATTTACTATGTAGTTCAACATAATTACTTGCTTGTGATAACACTGATACAAAGAAATCATAATCAACTCGTTTACATATATTTTTCTTTTTCATTAAATAGGCACTCTCCTGTAAAATGAATTTTCTTTTATAAATTCCTATTTTTGCGCATCAATGGAACGAAACATTACAAATTACCAACAAATGTTCCACCCCTTAAATAACAAATGACACTACAACTTTTTGTAGTGTCATCTTTTAACAAGCCTATCACCCAGCACCTCCACCAGGATCTACCATCATATATTGAATAATTTTAGCAATACTCTCTTGCATCGGAAGCATTACTAATGCTGTTATTGTAATTAACAAATAAGTTTCCTTTATCCAATTCTTCACTTGCACCACCCCTACTTCAATTTTAGTACATTTTTAGGAAGTTCTGCATAGAACAAGTCATTATTTCTCTCAAACGCCAATAATGCTTCTCTCATTAAATTCATGTCATCTCTTGCAAGAGCCTGAATAAAAACTTGTAAAGGTGTCAAGAAACCATTTTTCCTTTTGATTTCTTCAATAAGATTAACTGCTTGTTGATTCAGCCCCCTGTTGACATACAAGTATGCAAGTTCTGCGGGGTTTTTTGGTTCTATATTATCTAGATTCTTTTCAAAATGTATGTTTAGAAAATCTAGAGTTGTTTGTATCATTTGTTTTTTCTTGAACATCTTTTTGTTGTTTGGTGATATCATTAGTTGCAATCCTTTATCTAGGTAATACTTAGATAATTCATAATCGCTTAGTATATATGTCTCACCCATGATACAATATGCTGTTGCTTTTGGTAATAAAGCCACTCTTCCTTGCCTAGCGATCATTTCATTACATAATTCTCTTGCCTTTTCTAGCTCATTATTCCTATGAAAACTTGTAGCCAGCAATTCCATAGTTCGTAATTCATAAGAAGAACGTAAAAATGGATTTTTTAATTTTTTTATTTGTGATAACAAATCATTTGTATATTCACTTACCAAATCGTAATTTCGATAATCAAAAAAAGCATAGATTAGTGAAAAATCCATTGGAATTTTGCTTATATCATCTGTACTCTTTTTTTGTTCCATTTTCTTTTTTACTATTTTCAAAAAATCTTGCGGATTTATCTTTCCAGCATTTCTTAAATGAAGTAGTTCATAAGCATTTGCAAATTTACGATTCAGTATGTTATTAGATTCTTTCTCCTTATCAACTAAATACTGTAGTACATCTAATTCTCCACACATATCTAAATATTCAAAGGCAACTCTCAAATTCACCTTACGCTTTGCTTCTTCGCAATATTTCAGTACTTCTGTTTTCCTAAAATCGTAATCATGTGGATATAGCATATTCAATATTTCAGTGTAAATGTAAAAATCAAACTCTCGTTTCCTAGTAAATGACTCATTTATTTTAGAATGACTGGTATCAAACATTGCTGCAAGTTGTCTATTAGTAATACCCCTATTATTTAGATCTTTATGGATTTTTTCTAAAATCATGGTATATTCTCACATCCTCTTGAAATGCTAATATATAGGAAAACCTATATATGTAGAATATTCTGTAAATACATTCTACCAGATACTAGTGAAACTTTCGTTCCAATATATACTTTTCTATATTTATATATATTTTTCTGAATTATCAATTAATTAAACGCATTCCCTTTCCGGATTTCTAACCTAAATTCAGTTGAAATACCAAAAAATATGTGTAAAATAGTTAACAGAGACATGATAAATTACTTATAACAAAGTTGCTTCAATTAATGATACCAATATTAAATTTATATAAAAAAATAAAACCCCACCTCACGGTTTTTAATTAGTCTAGGTCGGCAAACTTCGAACTAATTAAAAACTCTTCTGGATAGGGTTTTTAATTCACATTATACATGTATGTATTTTTCTTTAATGCCATACTTGATGTAAAAATTATATCATAAGGTACATACAATGTGAATATAAAACCTCCGTTTTCCTTTTTATTTGTGGTGGGAATTTAGGAGGGTTTTTCTGTGTTATTACACAACTTTTTGCTCAGTCGAGCAAAAGTGGAACTAAGTCCCCATATCAAACACTTATCTAAAAAAACTGGAGCTATTAATGAATCAATTAAGAAAGTTATTACTTATATTGATAGTATAGTCCTAGAATATAAAGGTGTCACTACAAAGGATTACCTCACCAAACGTAAGTATGAAGCTTTAGAAACAGTTTTATCATATTTAGTACAAGAAGGGTATTCTCAGGTAAAGCAAGATTATATCAGCAAAAAATCGGGTATTTCAAAGCCCCTTATTAACTATGTGTTAAATTGGCTGCAAGATTTTGATATATGCCAGCAAATTAAAGTAAGACGTCATGGTAGGATTGCCCCTTCCATTTACATTTTAACCATACATAATAATTATTTGAAGATTATTGAATACTTTAAGGTAAAATGGGCTTTAACAATTGATGTCTGCTCTACTTTTATTAACTTTTTAAAAAACAAGTACAGTAAGAAGCGTGTTGTATCTAATCATAAAGATATCAAGAAAATTATAAAATCTTCATCTTCTATAGACCTTTTCAGCATAGAAAAGCAAGTCAAACCAAATTCAAGTATTGAATCAAAAGAAGATAATAACAGATTAAATGACTTAAACGATTACTTAAGTGATGATCAGAAAAAAGCATATTATTACATTTTGAGTCAAGAACTAACATATCTTTCCGAAAATGATGCATATATTATTGCTTTAAGACTGCCACCTGATATCGATCGCTACACAAGATGGGATATAGAAGAATGCATGCAATGGTTTCAATTTAATAAAGCTGAAATCAGCAATCCTGCGCATTTCATAAAGATGTTTAATCAAAAATCTAAACAGAATCAAGAACGTAGAAAACGTAATACCCAAAGGACAAGCTCGCTTTTGGGTGCAAATAATAATCGTAAGTTTATTTTCTTTAACTTTTTAGAAGAGAACAGCTAAATTTTTAAAAAAATCCAATGACAAATAGCCTTGCTCAAAATAATCATATACAGCAAGGTTATTTGGGTTCTGGTGCAAAAATAAAACAAAAGAGAATAAAGCGCATATATTCCTAACGAAATCGTATCTTATGCTGAAAGTCCAAACAATTGATGGATGAATTCTTTCTGATTTTGGACAGACTGGTCCCGTAAATTAAGCTGTTCTTTTTTAATCATATGCATGGCTTCTACTCCAGAAAGAATGGATGTAGCTGTGTCAAAACATTTGAACCCTAGCATGGAACGGATTCGCTTCTTTATAAAGCGCTGATCTTGTTCTACTATGTTATTCAAGTACTTTTGTTGTCTAAGTTGCATACCATCAGGTATGCTTTTTTCTTTTTTTAACTGTTCAATTGCTATAGGATAAGCCGGGTTCTTATCGACTGTTATAACACGTGGCTTTGAAACATGAAAAGACCGCAAAGCTTTCTTGAAAAAGCGCTTTGCTGCCTTCTGGTCTCTTGTTTTGTTTAGGAAAAAATCAATTGTGTTTCCTTTCGAATCAACAGCACGATACAGATACATCCATTGACCTTTTACTTTCATATAGGTTTCATCGATTCTCCAAGAATCATTTGTTTGTTTGGGGTGACGACGGATTCGTTTATCCAATTCAGAACCATACTGATGAACCCAACGCATAATCGTTGTATGAGAAATGGATAAACCCCGTTCTTCTAGCATTTCCACCAAATCACGAAAACTGAGGTTGTACCGTAGGTACCATCTTACCGTTAACAAAATAATATCAGGCTGATAATGCTTCCATTTGAATACATTTTCCTTTTCCATACCAATCACGCACACTTTCTAAAGTAATAGTAACAGTATGTCCAAGATTTATAGATTCATTGCAATTGTCCTGAAGTTTTTGCACCAGAACCCAACTTGTTTCCATACCGATCACACACCTTTGTAGAGTAGCAGTATGTCTAAGGTTGATAGATTTTTTGCACCAAAACCATTTTTCTTATTTTTTTTAATAATCTTATTAAGTTTTTTGTAAAATTCACCTTTTGTTTTTACATGATTAAACTGATTCAGATTAATATTAGCTTTTTGAGAGAGTGCTACAATCTCTTCTTTTGTAATTGAATCTTTAGTATTTATAGATGCTATATTTGTATATTTTCCATCTTCTGTTTTTGGAATTTCTAAAATTTCTTTATTTATAAGATTCACTACAGCCTTATGCTCTGAAGAATGTGTATCTACACCAGTAATTTTCCAATTATGCATAACTTTTGGCTTGTATACACCATTCTTTACCTCTATTAAATATGTAATGGATGAGTTTTTAACTCTTTTGTTAGAATTTGGTACTTATTCTATTTTACTTTTATTCAAAGTATATACTTGAAATAAATATATACTTTTGTTAAATTTAACCTATAGATAGAACAAGTTTAATTAAAAGTCATTTAGAAATGTTTGTATTATCTATTTTGTCAAAGGAAAAAAGCGATGGTTATGAAATTATTAAGGAATTAGAAGAACACAATTTAAAATTGAAAGGAATGAGCAACATTTATCCTATTCTAATTAATCTCAAAGACCAAGAGTGCGTTAATACTTATCGTGAAATGACGAAAAACGGCAAGGTTAGAGTTTATTATGAAATAAATTTTAAAAATGTATCTTCAAAAAATAATCAGAGCGTGGTTAGAATTACAAAAGGATATAAAATCCTTACTTCAAAATAGTTCGAAAGGAGAAGATTTGAAACAAATATCCAATCGACCATCAAAAAAACAATTTTCAAAGTTTTTTTTGAGATTATTGGAATAGACCTTCATTCTGAAATAAAAAACATCCGGAAATCCAAAGATGGAACGGGAATTTTATTTCTAATAGGGTTATTTACTTCAATTGTTACTTATCACGGTTTGCAACTAATACTATCAATGTTTTTAACAGAGTCCTTTAATCCACTAAATACTAACAGTTCGTTCGATTATAATATCTTTTATCAGATATCAGATAATTCATGGTGGAACTTCTTACTAATGTTCATTAGCTTTTCTACTTCCTTGTTAGTCTCCATATTTGTAATGTTTTATATACGAAAAATAAATTTAAACAGGTGAAATAAAATGAAAATGATAAAAGCTACAATTGTGTGCTTATTATTTAATGTGTTTATTTTGTTTTTACCAACCTCGCATGTATTCGCCGAACAAGATATTAAAAGTACCATAGACAGCTATGTCGAAAATTTTTTAGAAGAACATCGGATTCCAGGAGCTTCTATTGCTATTGTTCATAAGAATGATATTTTTTATTCTAAGTCATGGGGTGTAACGGGAGAATCTGAAGAAAAAGTAACCGCTGAAACTCCCTTTACAATAGGATCGATAAGTAAATCATTAACAGGCTTAGCCATAATGAGATTAATTGAAGAAGGTACCGTTCATTTAGATGATCCTGTCCAAAAGTATATTCCGTGGTTTACGCTTAAAGATAAAAAAGCAGCATCCCAAATAACAATTAAACATTTACTTACGCAAACAAGCGGGATAAGTACTTATTCTGGCTTATCTATATCAGATAGAGAATCTAAAGATTTGGGTGCTATAAAGAAAAATGTAGAAAGTTTATCGAAAGTTAAGCTGACTGCCATACCAGGAGAAAAGCATCAATATAGTAATGCCAATTACTTGATTCTTGGTGCTCTAATGGAAGAGGTTTCCAATCAACCGTATTCTGAATATATGAAACAAAAAGTGTTTCTGCCATTAGGTATGAGGAGTGCCGCAGCTGAAAATGATGCCGCATATGAAAAAGGATATTTAGCCGGATATCAGTCTTGGTTAGGGATTCCTCGAAAAAGTTCAGTAACATATGATAATGGAGGCGCACCATATGGATACATAACTGCAAGTACGACAGATATGTTCCAGTATATTAAATTACTTAGTCAGCGCAAGAGTAACAATTTTTTAAGTGAAAATACTATGAATCTTTATTTATCGCCTTATGTTCAAACTGGTGAAAATCGATATTATGGTCTTGGTGTAAGAATCTCAAGTCCAAATTCTAAAGAAGAAATAATATGGCATTCAGGATCAACTTCTGATTCACATGCAGAAGTATTCTTTATACCAGAAACGGGTTGGGGAGGTGTGATTCTTACTAATAAAAATCATATTTTAGAGGAAGAGCCACTTATACACCTGAAGCAAGGGATTATCAATATTTTAACTGGGAAAGAGCCTGTTAATGTACCTAAATCCCCCCCTATTATACAACTGACTATGATAGGAATATTATGCTTACTTTTTATAAAGTTTATTTATCAATTAGTAAAGGTCAAATCAGGAAAGATTCGTAATAGAAGCTTATGGCGTATCTCCGGAATTATATTTTTAGTTATATCTATTACTATCATTCCATTACTAATTTATAGTACAGGATCTCCATGGTATTCAATAAAGATATTTGCTGCTGATATTGCACTACTTATTAGAATCATGGTTACCTTCTTAACTTTGAATGGTTTATTATCAATATATATTTCATTTAAACAATCCTAAGTGAACTCAATAACCCAAGGGACAATTCCTCAAAGTTAATTAGGAGTTGTCCCTTTGAATCCCTATTAGATATTTTAAAATGCCTTACCTATCGGAGAAGTCATCATGTTTATGTCACAATAACCTAAATTAGCTTACGAAAAAAATGTGAGGACTTCCTTATTTCTTTACTATGCTCTGTAAATCTTTTGTATTAAGAAATTACTTTCTTCATTCTGTGCCTTTATAAGAACGATATTTTTTCATACGAACGAGGCATTTTAAACCTAATTCGTTCATCAAACGATATACTTTTTTATGATTTACTTTATGCCCTCGGTTTATCAGCTCACCGCGAATACGACGATAACCATAAAGACCCTCATGTTCCTCGTAAATAGCTTGAATGAGCTCTTTGAGCTCCGGCGTTTTTATCCGGACGATTAAATTATTTTACCCAATAGTAGTACGTGCTACGTGGAATATCTGCTAGTTGAAGTAGTTCCTTTACAGGAAAGTCATGCCTTAACTCGTAGACTACTTGTGCTTTGTTTTGTTTTGTTTTGTGATTTCCTCTTGTTTTGAACTATGGCATTCAACTTTTTTAAATATGCATTTTCCATGCGTAAACGTTCATTTTCCGCTTGTAGTGCCTCTATTGAACCTTCTACTAGATTTTGTCCTTTAGTTGTACTTGTTTTTTTCTTTTCCATGGATGGACGCCCCTTTTTCTTTTATTTTAGGGCATTCAATCCTCCTGTTTCATAAGCTACTTTCCATTTTCGAAGTGTTTCGCAAGAAGGAATATTGAAAAGTGCCGCCGTTTCCCTGATAGATGTTCCTTGCTCATTCATAGAATGAAGTACATCTAGTTTAAACTCGAAAGAGTAGGATGTATAGCGTTTTTCAAAAGCTTTTTCACCTGAAATTTCATATCGTTTGACTGCTTGTATTTTGTCATTTGAAGAAAATTTAGTCAAAAAAAGTGCACCTCCAATTGTTAGACTGTGTCTCACAATTGGCGTGCACTTCAAACATTTAAAGGGACTTTTCTCCTGCTATTTTGGTTTATCTAAACATTTATTTCATAGTTCATGATCTAGTATAATATTTTAATCAATTGTCATGTATCTTCGTTCCCTCTAATATTGGAGATATGCATATGATGAAAAGGGGACAGATTGATTTACAAAACCAGTTTGTCCAAAATTAGAAGAATTTCATTCATCAAGTGTTTGGACTAATAACATAAGGTATGATTTCATTAGAAATCTGCTGTTAGTTTGTTCCTTGTTAAATATTTTTACCAGAACCCTTAAACGAATAGCAATAATCTTATTTTCACTTTAATATAAGGACCTCGAGATAGAAGCCCTTTTTTGTTTTTTAGCTTTATGTACTTTAATAAACGTTTTTATAGTCAGGTAGTTCTTCTGCGTATGTAGTTGATTGCTGTGCGTAGTCAGGTAGTTCTTCTGCGTACGTAGTTGATTGCTGTGCGTAGTCAGGTAGTTCTTCTGCGTACGTAGTTGATTGCTGTGCGTAGTCAGGTAGTTCTTCTGCGTACGTAGTTGATTGCTGTGCGTAATCAGGTAGTTCTTCTGCAAAAAAATCAATATTATCATATGTACCTACTAAAACATTAAAAATAAATACTGTGGATAATAAAAGACCACTTACTAATTTTTTCATAAATATGCCTCCTAATGCATTTTTTTTCTTAAATCAAAGCATAGTTCATAATAATAACTACTCTTTTTATATTGGTGTATTTTTTTGGATTCCTTTCCGATAACTTCATAAAAGTGTGATAGCAATTTTATATCATTTGTTTCGATAAAACGAGGAATTGCATTTTTTTCTAAAAATTCTATGAATTCAACATCTGTTTTCTCAATTTGATACTTAATTATTTCTAGTTGTATAACTTTGTTTGATGTCCAACAGTTCTTACTAGATTGTTCAAGACCAATATTAATCCATTTCAATGCAGTCTGTAATTGTCCATGCTCTTTTAATACCGTAGCGAGTTCTACTAACACATTTAAATATGATTCAGAGGTAGAATCTAAGTAATTTAGAGTTTGAGTATAATAGCTTATTGATTCCTCGTAATTCTTTAACTTACTATAGATATATCCAAGATTGTGAAGAGTTTTAATATAAATGGTCCGATATTCTAAACTACTTGCTACATTAATTATTCGATTATAAATTTCAATGGCTTTTGAATATTCCTTAAGTCGTCCATAATTGACACCTAAAAGAAGATGACATTCAAGACTCCTATTAAAAAATAATTTATTATTAAATATAGTCAAAGATTTTTTCACATAAACTAGTGCCATCTTAGTATTGAAAATGTTAGTGTAAGTTAAGGCTAGATGAAAAAAAAATTCGGGATCTTCGTTCTCAGGATTATTAAAGAAATGGATAACCTTTTCAAAATTCTCTATCCCCTGAAGAAAGTCGTAGTTAATAGTGCAATGATAGAGTCCCAAAAAATATTCTAGATATGTTCTTTGGTAATTATTTAACTTATCTTTGTTTTTAAGTAACGTATCTATTATAGATACAATATTTTTTTTGCACTTTTTATGAATGAAGTATCGAAGGCTGATAAGATCGTAGTAAAAAATTATATCTGTTAAGTAAACGTTATCTATCTTAGAGTCAATAGTATTTTTTAATTCGTCGATAACTATGCTTTCCTCACGCTTGATTATTGCTTGATACCATCTCTCTAAATTAATTATAATATTTTCCTTATCTAAATTCAGATTATCAATACAAATATTGACTCTTTTTAAAAGCAAGGCAAGAATTTCTTTACTAGGAGTAATTTTGGAATTTTCAACTTTACTAAGGTATGGAATTGAGCATATACCAGCAGAGAGTTCTTGTTGGGTCATTTTTTTTTTCGTTCGGAAATAAAATAATAGTTTTCCATAGTCGACTTTGTTGCTTTGGATTCTCACCACTTTCCCCCTTCAACACAAATTACAATATATTTCCTTATAATCACCATATTCCCATATTAGCAAATACAGTGTGTTTTTTCTATGTATTTTTGTTTGAATTCATAATTTTTTTACTTTTCTATATATTCATGTGACATATAGTGGCTAAAAAATGAACCAACAAGTCACACACATTGAAAAAGAAGTACCGTGTATGATATTAAAAAATAAAACGATATATAATGAATATAAAAATCCAATGCAACGAGATCTGGAATACATAGAAATAATAGTTATAAATAGTTAGATTTATCATTTTTTATTGGTCATCTACGATAATAAAATCATATGAAGGAGCATACTTTCCTTTGGTTTTAATGTCCTGCTTTATTTTTTCTAAACCTTTAATTTCTAGATTCTTTTCTTGTCTCCCCGTACCAAGATGATACGACTGTATCATATATTTATTTTTCAAATGATTGTATCTAAAAAAATACACTTTGTCGTCCTTAAAATAAATTTGTTCATCAAAATACTTGGTGGACTTGTCGGTATCAATAAAAGAAAAAGCCTTCTCGACTTTTGTTGTTCGAGTATCAAACGTATAGACGTCTCCTAGTCCATCTATGTAATACAGACTACCCTCAAAAATATTCATGGGTTTTTTGCTGAATGGTCTTTCCGGACCCAATTCTTCTACATTAGTATATTGTATGAATGGAAATACTTCTCTCTTTAATGTATTCTTATCAATTCTCATAAGCGAGACATCCATGTTTTTTTCATCTTTCATGTCACTAATAATTAAGTAGTAATAGTTTTCATCTGCTTCAATTGATGAGGTAGTCATAATTATATTTTCTGGTTGTTTCCATTCAGTAAGTTGGCTGATTTTAAGAGTATTGTCGCTTAACTTTCCCTCCATCAATTGATATTCATCAGTTTTGGTATTTTCCAGATTCCTTGTCACCATTATTATTCGATCGTTAACCAGATTAGATGAATCTATATAGTAAGGGATACTATCATTCTTAAAGCCTTTTTCATTCCCCCAGTATACATCGGAACTATACTTACCGTTTTTCGTGAATCCAGAATTAAAAATGCTAAAGAATACTCCCTCACTTTCCAAGTATCCTGAATATTCACCAGTATGTTGCTCTTTCTCCAGTTTAAATTCCTTATGCCTCTCCCCGACAATATGTATCTTGTCTTTTTCCTCTAGGAAAACTCGCCCCTTACTTTTAGCTACTTTTCCAAGCTCCAATCCCTTCATTTTCATACTCTTTGCCTTACCGTCCTTATCGATAAAGACTGCGTAGCTCGTTCCTTCACCTTTTCCTGTATCCTGATCTGCAGTGGTAGAAAAATAAACAACAGACCATACATCCTTAATAGACTCTCCTGCCAACTCTTCTTTCTTAATTTCGGAACTCATACGTTCATACTCTGGCCCAAACATATGGTTTACAACAAAGATAAAGAACACTATTACACTTACTGCACCAATTATAACTAACATAGCCTTTTTCAAAAGGACTCCTCCTTATCACACCTTTGATAACCTTTTTAATTAGTTAAATAAAATGAAGAGACAGATAAAACTGCGAATAGTTTTACCTATCTCTCTACTGTTTATTTCATTAAAATGTCTTTATTGTGGACGTATAACTTGAATCTCTAATATCACGTGGGTACACCCCTAAACCACCGTCTTTATCTAAATCAATATTTGCTTTTAACAAGAAGGCAGACCATACTAATTTCGAACAGTTTTTTGCTCCATCATGACCAGTATTTCGGTTGTTCATAAAATTATAGGAATACGGTTCCCCTACTTCACTATAAGCCCAATTTACAGCATTTTCTTTATTCTGAGTAGATGTACTGACAGTTTGAATTACGGCACCGGCATCGACTAATCGATTAGATGTTTTAATGGTCCGTACCCCTGTAGAGGGCACAGATTCAACAATTGTATCCGGCAAGTAATACATCCCAACATGTCCATGGTCTAAATAAGCTGTTTGTGAAGGTGTGTAATAAATATTTCCTTTTGTACTATTGGTGATGGTATACACCCCTCCTGAACCACCAAGTGTTTGGAAATCTGATTTTTCATTTGTCTTTTCAGTCTCTTTTTGTCCTTGTATCGTATTATTTGTCGCTTCTTTAAGATATGCCTTTAGAACTTCCTCAACTTTCATATTTTGAGATTCGGCCAATGTTTCCGCTTCTTTTAATACTTGTTCAGAAGCCACATCAGGCTGCAGTTTCACGATTTCCTCAAGATAGATTTCAACCTCTGATTTTTCAGCATATGCTGTCATAGGAACAAATCCACCTGCTAATAAACCTGCTGTCATAGCTACATTCAACATTTTCTTTTTGAACATTCCCTGTCCCCCATTTCTTTTTATTTCATTAATTAAGGAAGTTATAAATATAACTAACTCATCTACTTATATTCTACAAGGCTTCATTCTGGAGAGATATTGAAAAACCGATAACAAAAAAGCGTGAAATACTAAGTTTATTTTTTGATATTTTATCAACATGGCCAGGTCTGTAGAGTAGAATCCTCCTTCTATTTAAGTATGATTTTATAGCGAATTTAACCGTAATTTATGCGAAACAATAGTTCAAGATTGGAAATGAAGAACTTCTTAGCTTATGTAATCAAAAACACCCACCTTATTTTCAAAAGTAAGGTGGGTGTTTTTTAGAAGGATGATCGCTCATCCTCATCAAGATTAGCATTTTTTTTCTTAAACATACGTTTCAGCTTATTAGCGGCATCCTCAAAGAGCACATATACCACTGGCACAAACAAAAGTGTCACTAATACAGAGAATGATAAGCCAAAGATAAGGGCAATCGCCATTGGCTTTTGATACTGTCCTGCATGTCCAGTTGTAATTGCTAAAGGTATTGCCCCAAATACAGTAGTGATATAGGTAATAAGGATTGGGCGAATACGTTCCTTACAAGCTCTTTTAATCGCTTCATAGCGTGGCTGTTGTAATAGGCGAAGCTGCTTAACTCTATCGATTAACAAGATTCCATTATTTACTACAATCCCAATTAAGATAAGCATACCCATGGCTGACAACAGATTCAGTTCTGTATTTGTAACAAAAAGGCCTATTAACACACCTGTTAATGTTAATGGTATTACAAACATCACGACAACCGGATGAATAAGACTATTAAATTGGATAGACATAATAGCAAACACTAGCAACAGGGCAATTAGTAGAACGAGATACATCTCGTTAGATGTATTTTGTTGCTGCTCTATGTCACCACCTACAGCAATAGAATACCCTGGATCTAATTTATAACGATCGACGACTTTTTGAATTTCATTGCTGACCGCTCCTAAGTCTCTCCCTTTAATATCCCCCAGGATTTGAATAGTACGTTCCCCATCTTGATGCTTTATTTCAGAAGGAGATGTATACTCATCATATGTTACATACTTACTTAACGGTTTATTGCCGCTAGGTGTATTGATGGTCAATTTCTCAAGTGTAGCAGGATCTTGCAGGTTGGCTCCAAAAGATAGATAGATTGGTAGTACTCCTTCTTTTCCCTTTATGTTACCAAGTTGTTTATTGAGAGAAAGTAAATCTAATTGACTCTTAATATCCGAAGGCGTGAGAGCATCTTGAATCAATTGGTTCCTTTTCACCGTTACAATATTTTCCTTTTTGCTATTATTGAGTGTATTAGTAATCCCTTGGACACCTTCAATTTTAGAGATTTCCTTGCTCAAATTCTCGGTTATGTTTTCAATTTGATCAAATTCTTTCCCTTTAATGGAAACCTGTATTGGATAAGTAACAGATCCTGAAGCTGTGACTGGGTAATCTTTAGACATTTTTTGTAAATTTTCATGAATCATAGCATTGATTTCATCTTGTGTCTTAGTCGCTTTATCTTCAGGCGTCATTTTCACATAAACATACATGCGGTTTCCATCAAGCTTGCGGACGTTATATGCTTCTACATCCTGTGTTTTAGATAAAAATTCTGATATCCCTTTCGCAACATTCTCTCTATCTTTAACTGTTGTGTTTTGTTCAAGTCCCACATAAAATTCCGCCTGTCGATTGTAAAAATCCGGAATCAAACTCGCAGGTACAGCAAACGATAACAAGAGAGAAGCTGCTGCAACTGTAAGGAATATAGCCATCACACCTAATTTTCTTCGTGTATTCTTGGACATCCAATCTATATACTGATTATATTTAGTCAGTATTTTGTTTGGTTTTTCTATCTTTTTCTTCTTTTTCACCTTAAGCATCTTTTCCGATAAAACCGGGATAAATGTAAAAGATATGATGACTGAGGTGATCTGACTGAATACAATGACGATAGACAATACTTTCGCAAACTCCCCAATCTGACCGCTAATAAGACCAATTGGTAAGAAGACTGTCATAGTCGTTAGCGTCGAAGCTAAGACTGGCGTAAACACCTCTTTTGTCCCCTGCAGTGTAGCAGTTCTGTCATCAAGGCCCATTTCTTTTTTCTTATAGATAGATTCAAGTATAACGATGGACGAGTCTACAATCATTCCAAGTCCAATACCAAGTGCCAGAATACTAATTAAGTTCATGCTCATGTCAAAAAGAGCCATCAACATAAAAGTAAGCAGTACAGTTATCGGAATAGATACACCAATAATAGCTGTTGCACCAAAGTTCCGGAGCAGGGCGAAAAGAACGATAACAACCAAAATTCCTCCATATACTACATTGTCTTGCAAGCTACCAATAGAATCTTTTACAAAATCTGACTGCACAATAGTTTCTTCCATTGTGAAGCCTTTGTTAAGGCCCTCTTTTTTTATCTTATCTAACTCTGCACGAACTGCTTTGGTCATTTCAGCCTGCGTCACATCATTTGTACGGCCGATGGATACCCATATATAATTACTGTCGCCATCTCGCCATAACTCTTGATTATTGCGACTTTCTACAATACTTATATCTGCAAGATCTGAAAGAAGGACCAAATTTCCATTAGCTGGGATTGTAATATTTTTAATTTCTTCCACGCTGTCTAATCTAGTATTCCATCTTATAGAAGACTGATTACCACTATCATCAACTTTCCCAACGGAAACATTTGAATTTTGTTGGTTAAGAATGTCTTCAATTTGGCTAAACTTTATCCCGTATTGGTTCAACTTTTCATAATCTAATTCAATCAAAGCTCTTTTTTCATTTTGACCGACAACCCTTACTTCTCGCACTTCCCGTAACGACTCTAGTCTTGGCTTTAATGTGTTTTCAACGAAAGAAGTCATCGTACTAAGTTCACCATCATGAAGATCTAAGAACATTTCGTAAAGCTGTGAAGTTGTACTCCTAAGCGTTTTCACCTCATCAATAATGGGAAGATCATTTTTAATTTCTCCCATCGCTTCTTTTAACTTTTCATAGGCTTGATCACCATTTTTCTCTTGGAATGTTACTTTTATTGAGCTCAATCCTTCAGTCGAAGTCGATTCATAAGACGCGATTCCTTCAAGACCAGCTAACTTTTCTTCAATTGGATATGTTACCTTCTCCTCCACGTCTACTGCGGGCATGCTTTGAGCATATGCGGAAATGGTAGCTGTGTCGTAATTAACTTCTGGATAAAACTGATTTTCAAGCTTATCAATAAAAACAAGACTCATCGCAAGTAACAGCAACAATGAAAAACCTACAATCAATTTTCTTTCTAATAAAAGTTTAAGCCAACCCATATTTCCCCTTCCTCCGTTCAAAAAATTTAATGTTATGTAAATATATTACACCTTTTATAATACTCAAAACAATTATATTTTTCAAAAAAATATATTTTTTTTAGAAATATATATTTGACTTAAGTATAAGCGCTCGATATAATCAAATCATGGATAGAATAACAATTATTAAAGGCAGTCTCGAAATATGTGTTTTAAGTATTTTGTACAAAAAGCGAAGTTATGGCTATGAAATCATGAAAGAGCTAGAAAAATACAATATTAAATTGAAAGGATTAGGAAGTATTTATCCTATACTAACTCGAATCAAAGAAAAACAGCTTGTTAATGTAACAAAAGAGTTTGGTATAGATGAGCGCCCACGTATCTACTATGAATTAAATGAAGAAGGAATTCAGTTTTTAAAACAAGAAATTAAACAATGGTATGAGATTCAGCACGATATTCACACCCTTTTAACGGACAATGCCATGGACCTTAAGGAGGTAGAATTAAAAGATGAAATCTGATTTAACTCACAAAGAACAACAATATCTAAATCAAATAATGGATATCTTAAAAGCAAGTGGGGTCAATCCATCTTATCGAGAAGACGCAAAAATCCAGCTTATTGAACATATTAATGAAGCAAGAATCCGTAATGAAGACTTCCAGGCTGATCTTGGTACACCAGAGAATTTTGCCCTTCACTTTATGGACACTGCTGTTACAAAAGAAGATAGTATAGCTCAAAGAATAGACCATGCAGAGATCACTCATCAGAATAAAAAGATATTTTCTTTTAAGGGTCCTCTTGCGTTTGTTTTTCTTTCAAGCATATATTATGCTGGTTTGCAATTTCTTACTGTTTTACTTTTTACACCGGTACTCGCTCCGGACTATGGATTTGATTTCCATCTATTTAATATTTCTAATTACTTGTGGTGGAATTTGTTGTTCATTTCTATTAATGTTACTGTAGCTTTAATTCTAAGTGGTTTAACAATGAAATTACTTAGTAAGCGCTATCGATTATCCTAAACATTATTTCTTTAAAGGGGTGTCAGAATGACACCCCTTCTTTCCTTAATTAGTTTCAATTAAATCGCTAAAGAGATTATCTGTATCTATTTGCGCTCGTTGAAGTTGGTCACTGTAATCTATATATATACTTTTCCATTCACTAAAAGCATCTAGTGCCGCTTGGCCAGCTTCCCTGAGCCCATTTCCTGTATCTTTTGTACCACCAAATGGTAACTGTATTTCGGCGCCTGTGGTTCCATGGTTGACATAAACAATCCCTGTATCCACATCACGTATCCCCTTAAATGACTTATTTACATTTTGGGTAAATAATGCAGTTGACAACCCATATTTGCTGGAATTATTAATATGTAGCGCATGTTCAAAATTCTCCGCTTTAATCACACAAAGGATGGGACCGAAAATTTCTTCTGTAACCAGTGTATTTTGAGGATCTACAGGCCCAATGATAGTAGGCTGAAAGAAATGTCCTTCCTTATCTTTGTACCTCTCTCCTCCACAAAGAATTTGTGAACCAGCTTTCCTTGCCAGGGAAATGTATGCTTCCATTTTTTGTACGGCGCTTTCGCTAATTAGCGGTCCAACGTTCACTCCTTCTACACTTCCATCTCCAACATTCAAATTCTTAGTCTTTTCTAAAAGTTTTTCAATAAAGCTATCATATACTTCTTCTTCTACAATTACTCTGCTTGCTGATGTACAACGTTGTCCACTTGTTCCAAATGCCGCCCATACTACACCATCTGTGGCAAGGTCCAGGTTGGCATCTTTCAGCACGATAACAGCATTTTTCCCTCCAAGTTCAAGTGAAACTCTTTTTAAATTCCTAGCTGCAAGCTCGTAAACCTTTCTACCGCTTTCTGTTGAACCTGTAAATGAAATGTGGGTAACCCTAGGGTCTTTCACAAGTATTTCCCCCACTTCTTTGTCTCCTAAAATTAGATTCAACACACCCGAAGGTAGACCACCGTCTTCAAAACAACGAACAAATTCATTAGCAATCGCTGATGTTTCTGGAGATGGTTTCCAAATCACTGTATTCCCTAAAATAAGGGACGGAAGGATCTTCCAAGAAGGGACTGCAACTGGAAAATTGAAAGCACTTATGGCTCCGACTACCCCAACTGGTTCCCGAACCGACATGGCCCATTTATTCGGAAGCTCAGATGGAATTGTATGACCAAACATTCTTCTTCCTTCACCGGCCATGTAATAGGCCATATCAATAGCTTCCTGCACTTCTCCTTCTGCCTCTATTCTGGTCTTTCCAACCTCCTTTGTAAGGAGTTCTGCAAGACTTTGTTTTCTATTTTTGATGACATCTCCAATCTTGAATATAATTTCTCCTCTTTTGGGAGCAGGGATGCTTTTCCACTTATAAAAAGCAGTTTGTGCTTGCTCAATTGCATCCAAAACATCTTCATGCGAGGAAGTTTCCGTTTTTGATACTTGTTCACAAGTAGCTGGGTTGTGATTCTCAAAGGTTGTTCCACCAGTTCCTTTTAACCATTTTCCACCTATATAATTTTGGCATTCTATCATCATATCTTACCTCTCTGCTCCAACTAGATTTTGTGTTTCATATTTTTCTGTCACTTCTATTACACACTCTTCAATAATATTTAGGGCCTCCGTCAGCTCCTCTTCTGAAATCACAAGGGGTACTAAAAATCGAATGACATTGTTGTAAAGACCTGCTTTAAAGAGAATGACACCTTTTTGTAAACAACGCTGTATAATTTCCAATGTCTCAGTATCAGCAGGCTCCAAAGTCTCATGGTCCCTAACAAGCTCAAACGCTAGCATTGCTCCAGCTCCCCGGATGTCCCCAATTAGTTTAGATTTTTCCTTTAAAGCACGTACTTTCTGCCCAATTTGGAGGCCAATCTGCTGGGCTTTCTCTCCTAGTCTCTCTTCTTTGTAAATATCCAATACCGCAATTCCTGCAGCACATGAAATTGGATTACCGACAAATGTTCCACCCACTGCTCCATCACCAGCACTATCCATAACACTTTTTCTTCCAATAACAGCAGATAAAGGAAGGCCAGCTGCAATAGATTTTCCTAAAGTAATAATATCAGGCTCAATACCGAAATAATCCGATGCAAGGAACTCTCCTGTTCGTCCATAACCAGTTTGAACTTCATCGACAATAAAAATAATGTTATTTTCATTACAAATTTCCTGCACAGCTTTCAAATAATTGTTCGGAGGCACAATAAACCCTGCTTCTCCTTGAATCGGTTCAATAATTAAAGCTGCCACTTCGCTTGGAGGTATTTGAGTTAAAAATAGATTACGAAGGTTTTCAATTGCTTGTTCTAAAATTATCTCAGGATTCTTTATTCCATTCCAACGGTACATATTTGGAAAAGGAATTCGGTAAATATCATTGAAAAAAGGCCCCATATTCTCCTTGTATGGCTTCACTTTGCTTGTTAGGGAAAGCGCGAGCATCGTTCTACCATGGAACGCCCCGTCAAAACAAATGATGCCTCTTTTCCCAGTAGCCTTTCTGGCAATCTTAATTGCATTTTCCACAGCTTCTGTGCCAGAGTTAAAGAAAGCAGCTCTTTTTGTTTCCTTACCCGGCATTAGGGAACATAATCGATCTGCCAAGTTAATATAAGATTCATAGGGAATCACTGTAAAGTCCGTATGAGTAAAGCGTTCAGCTTCTCTTTTTATTGCTTCCACTACTTTTGGATGGCTGTGTCCTACATTTAGGCATCCTACTCCTCCAGCTAAATCCAAAAATACATTTCCATCCATATCCCAAACTCGTGATCCCTTTGCGTAGTCCACAATCGAGGGAACGAACGTTCCAAAAGCTCGTGCGACAGAATCCTGTTTTTCAAGTATTTTAATAGATTTTGGACCTGGCAATTCAGTTTTAATCTTAACAAAACTCATACTACTCCTCCTTTAGACAGATATTTTTTCTTGGTTGGTAATCGAGAATGTAAGGTCGGCTTTTGCAATCATCACTTCTCCGACCCATGCTGAAGAATTCACAATTCCACCATTACTGGTACTCTTAATTAATTCCGTTTCAAACCTGATTTGATCTCCTGGATAGGCCGGATGAAAAAATCGGCTCTTAGCCCCCGCTAACATAAAAGTTTGATCTCCATCTTCTTTAGACATACTCAGTTTAGAAAGTAATATAGCTGATTGAGCCATAGCTTCAATGATTAAAACACCCGGAAATATCGAATTATTCGGAAAATGACCCTGAAAAAAGTGTTCATTCCCTGTTAGATTTTTCACGCACACTACCTTTTTACCAGTCTCATATTCTTTGACTTGATCAATAAAGATAAAAGGGTATTTTTGCGGTAATAGTTCTTTAATTTGGTCATAGTTTAAAATATAATTCATTGTTTCCCCCTTGGTTAGACATTACGTACAAGAACCACACTCAATTCTCCTGAATAATTCTGAGAAGTTAGGAGAGCTCTGTTCATCGTTTGTTTACAGTTGTTATTAACTCTCAAACCAAACGCAGATTGCGCCTGCAATTCCTTCACATTCATTCCCTCTGGAATTTTTTGTTTCGCCATTATTCCTAGGGCAGTTATAAATTGAAGTACTCCACCTGCTCCAAAAGATTCACCAATCTTTTGTTTGACAGGATACACAGGTATCTGTTCATGGCCGAACATTTCTTCCAACACTTCTTCTTCAACTAAGTCAAATTCCTTACATCCATTTGCCCCTGAAACAATGAAGTGTACCTCTTCCTTAGAAAGTGAACCTTTATTAAGGAGTTTAGAGATTGTTTTCTTAAATGTTTGTGCGCGATGATCTTTTTTCCGATTGAGTGAAAACCGGTTTTCCCATCCCTCTATCTCTCCCCAAATGACTGCGCCTCTAGCTAAAGCATTTGATTTTCTTTCCAGAATTACTGCGCCAGCTCCTTCACTTGCAATTATGCCGTGTGAATCCGGTGAAAAAGGTCGCCCCTGCTGATCACTGTATTTGGAAGGAAACAATCCAGTTTGTTCATAAAGCCAAATGATATGTTCATCTAGATGCTCTACTCCACCTACAATCACATAGTTCGCTCTGTTCTTTTTAATCAAATTCATCCCGTAACCTAGTGCATCTAGTCCTGCATTTTGCCCTGTAGAAATAGTAGTGTTGCAAGCTTTTGCCCCTAGCTTGATACCAAGCTGAGATGCCGGTGAATTCATAAGAGCGTTAGGTGCTTGCATCGGACTAACATATCGTGGTCCCTTTGAAACCGTAATGAGATCATAATCCATAGCTGAATTCATTGCTGTAAAGTTACAACCTACCACAATCCCAACTTCAGTTGGATCCGGCATAGAATCAAGTAATTTTGCATGCGCTAAGGCCGATTTTGTAGCTCCTAAAAGATATTTAGTACCCGGAATCATATACCGTAATCCCCGCTGGCCTAGGATTTCCTTTGGATCCCACTCATCACCTAACATCCATGCTTTTTGTTCTCGAATCTTCTGTAGTTCTACTTCTCCACCCTTATCGTGAAGTAACATATCCCAAAATTGATTAACATTAAAACCAAAGGGCGTAACCGTCCCTATCCCCGTAACGACAATCGGATCTTTTTCAATCATGACTGCACCTCCCTAGGATGATATTCGCTATATTTCCTCCAAACGCGAAAGAATTACTTAGTGCATAATCTACTGGAATGGAAATTTTTTCATTAGGAACAACATTTTGCAAACATTCTGGATCCCTTTCCTCAAAATTCATAGTAGGAGGAATTACCGAATGATAGATAGCCAATGTACAGCACGCCGCTTCAATAGCACTGGCTGCTCCCATTGTGTGACCGAGCATCGATTTTATAGAACTAACTGGAATCTCTTCAACTTTTTCACCGAATACTCTTCTAATAGCAATTGATTCTGTGTAGTCGTTTGCTTTCGTCCCAGTACCGTGGGCATTAATATAGGAAATATCCTCTTCTGAAATTCGTGCATCCCTAAGGGCTTCCTTAATGGCATGAACAGCTCCTTCTCCTTCCGGATGCGGAGCTGTTGGATGGTGAGCATCACAAGCCAGACCGTAACCTTTCAATTCTGCATAAATTCTTGCCCCTCTACTCACTGCATGTTCATAATCTTCCAGTACTAGTATCCCTGCTCCTTCACTGACATTAATTCCAGTTCGATTTTTATCAAAAGGTCTTGAGGGCTCCTGAGACAGGGCACCTAAGCGATGAAAAGTCGAGTAAATTACCCTCGATATTGCATCTGCCCCCCCTACAATGGCCACTTTTGCTTGACCATCCTCGATTAAATCTTTCCCAAAACCAATCGCATAATTTCCAGCTGCACATGCAGTTGGAATGACAGTACATGACCCCTCACAACCCAGTTCTTCTGCTACTGTTGCTGAAATCATATTTAAAGGATAATGAGAAATAAATTCAGGGTTAGCTGTTTTATTCTCTTGATACATCATGTCATGATGTGTCTCCAAAACGGAGTTATTCCCTATAGTTGTACCAATACAAACCGCTGTCTCTTCTCCTAAGGAATGGAGATCCATGTCCGAATCCTGCACTGCCATTTTCGCGGCTGCCACTACTAACTGTGTGGTCCGTCCAAATTGCTTGGGATCTAGATGTTCAAAAAATGGAGAAGGATCAAAATCCTTTACTTCTCCTCCAATATGCACATCGAATTTGTCTGTGTTAAAAGTCTCAATATTTTCTTTTGTTCCAATCTTTCCTTCACATAGATTAGACCAAAACTCATCCTTCGTGGAACCGATTGGTGAAATAACTCCAATACCCGTTACAACCACCTTTTTAGACATTAGTCGCTCCTTCTTTCGCTTGTGATTCTAACAGTTGCACGACCAGTTCATGAACTGCATCTAGAGAGCGGATTCTTGTTAAGTACTCCTCATTTACTGTAATTTGATAGTTCTGTTCAATTTGTGCGATAATTTCCAAAGCCATCATACTATCGACTCCTAAATTCATTACAAAATCATCAGTATCTTGGAAATCCTCCTCTTCAATGACCTCTGCAATAATCGTTCTTAATTCTTCTTTTAAGTTTTTCATTTACAATTCCTCCAATTTTTTAGTTTAAAATGTTCGTTTTTTACAAAAGTGGTTACGAACTAATTCCACCATCCATAACTAGGATACTTCCTGTCATGTATCCAGCAGCAGGAGATAACAAAAATTTGATAGTGCCTGAAATCTCCTCAAGTGTTCCTGGTCTTCCAAGAGGAATTTCTTTGAGTAGTTCTTCCCTCTTAGCCTGTTCAATGTGGTACCACATATCAGTTTCAACAAATCCAGGCGCCACAGCATTAACTAGAATGTTATATCTAGCAACTTCTTTAGATAAAGAGCGTACGAATCCAATCTGTGCTGATTTTGACGAGGCGTAATTAGTTTGCCCTTGAATCCCTTTAAGCCCGCTAACAGATGTTATACAGACAATCTTTCCTCGTTTTTGTTTCATCATTTCAAAAATTACAGATTTGGCGTAGTTAAACGTACCTCCTAAGTTTGTCGTGATGACGTCATCCCAGTCTTCTTCTTTCATCATCAGGAGGGGGGCATCCCTGACAATTCCTGCATTAATGACTAATGAGTCAATCCCCCCTAAGAATGCTTTCATTTCCGCAACGGCCTCTTTGGTTTCAATTAATGATTTCGCATTAGACTGAAACCCTTGAACTTTTCCTGTACAACCTTTTGTTGCTTCATACACTTCTTCCGCTGCCTGGTGGTTACTGTGATAAGTAAAAGCAACATCCGCACCTTCTCTCGCCAGTGCTTCAACCGTTGCCCTTCCTATTCCCCTAGACCCTCCAGTGACAATGATTTTCTGTTTTTTGAACATACATGATCCCCCATATAATCAACTATCATATTCTTAACATTAGCTTACTGTAGAGAAAGCTGTTGTCGTAAACTTAGAGGTCTCATATCAGTCCAAATTTTATCAATTTGTTGAAGGCATTCTTCTTTTTCACCAATGGTTCCCTCTTCATTCCATCCGGCTGGTACCTCCTTGTGTGCAGGCCAAATGGAATACTGCTCCTCATGATTAAAAACTACTTTGTATAGAAGCTTATCTTGACTCATATTCTCACCTCCTTTAAAGGTTCTATTTTATCTTTAATGTTCTCTAACTAGTTCTTTCGTTTGTGAAGGAACCTCCACTCTTCTAATATCACTAGCAATACGACCATAATCCACTTTTATAACCCTTTCAGCTAGATGGAAATATTGATCATCATGCGAGATAACAAGAACTGTTTTCCCTCTCTTTTTTAAATCAGGTAGTAACTTGGTATAAAAAATCTCTTTAAAGATTGGATCTTGATCTGCTGCCCATTCATCAAACACATAAAAAGGTCGGTCTTCTAAATAAGCAGTTAAGAGAGCAAGCCTTTTCCTTTGCCCCTGTGACAAGTCCGTAGTAGAAAATTTCCCATCTTCCAATTTGACTTTGTGGTTAAGCTGCAATAGTTCCAGATACTGTTTAGCCTCCGCTTCCTGTTTGGACTCTTCAATCCCTAGAAGATTATCGAATAGATAAAAGTCACTGAATACAATGGAAAATAGTTGTCGATATTGATCCAAATTACTGCTATTTATTTCCTTACCGTCTAATAAGATAACTCCACTGTCTGGAGGGTATAATCCTGTTAACATTTTGGCCATAGTCGTTTTACCACTTCCATTTCCACCTACTAAAAAAATCAGTTCCCCTGGCTTAAAGACTAGGTTATCAATAGAAAGTGTAAAATTAAGATCCTCTTTTTCCCGATAATATTGATGTGTAAGTTGCTGAAATTCTAGCTTTTGAAAACGAGTTTCATATGATTCTTCTTCATTTAATTCATTCTCAGCTAAAGACAGCCCAATACTATCTATCTTTTTCAGTGAGATATTGGCTCTTCCAAAGCTCGGTAGAATATTCAAGATAGTGACCAGTGGGGTTATCATGTATAAAATTGCCAATGTATATCCTACCAATATCTTAGAATTCACCATACTCATTGTCGGACCCAGAAAAAGGACAATTCCAATAAAGAAAAGGAATAGTAGCTGGCCCCAATTCCCAGCAAATGTATAAATCGTCATTCCTTTGACAGTACTTTGATACAATCCCCGTACAGTCGGATTTAGTTGGTTATCAAAAAAAGCTTTCCTTCTCCTACTGTTGGTCTTCAATTCCTTTGTTCCTCTGGTCAAAGCATTAAAATGTCCAAATAGCTCATCTTGCTTCTCTCTAGCGTTAAGCAAATGTTTGTTAGCAAATTTCATCAATAGTTGATAGGTTAGAAAGGCAATCATCATAAAAGCGAGCCCAATCCCCAAGACAGGAAGCGAAAGATAACTCATGTATCCTAAACAGCCTAAAACGATAACAAGGTTAATAATGAGCATAGGACTCACCGTGATGGCATTCATAATAGACATTACATCGTCCGTCAAAACAGCCAGTAAACGTGGAGCACCCTGTTCTTCCAACTTTCTCAATGGAGTAGATAAAATTCTCTTGCTGAGATCTAACCTTAACTGGATAATGGACCCTTGTGCGAGACGAATGAGAAGATATCCTGATAACAAGCTGCTCAGAAGCGTCATTAAACAAAGCCCGACAAACGCTAAAATTGTTTGGTAAGTTCTTGAATTATCCAGGTTCAAAATATAGTTAATCATTGCAATCACAGCAGTGCTACATGCTCCACTAATAATCCCTGCCATAATGGCAAAAATAACATTTGTCTTGGAGCTCTTAAACAAAAATTCAAAGATTTTCATGTCACCTCATCAATCCCTCTTCAGTATTATTTATTTCGGCGATTTTTTCTCTTATGGCCTCATAATGAACAGATGAGAAAAGAGCTAGCTCTCTTATTTTTTGGAAAAGTTTTAATATTAACTTGTCCCTTCGTTACCTGTAACCAGTGAGAAAACTCTCGATTTTCTATGGAAAAAAGCTTGATATCACTCTCGATTCTTCTTGAAAAGCACAGCCTCCATGCCTGGTTCTTCACTAATATAGTCCAGAATAAGTTTAATGGTTGGTTTGTCGTAAATGACATCCAATGAAACCTTCTGTCCAAGTACTTTTTCAATTCTGTTCATTAGATGTACAGCGGAAAGCGAATCCCCGCCCAAGTCAAAAAAGTCATCATCTATTCCTACTCGATCCAAGTTAAGGACATCCTGATAAATCCTCGCGACCTTTTTCTCCAAAGTTGTCACTGGCGGTACGTATGCACTTTGCATTCTCTCTCGAGTGAATCTCGGTTCAGGTAAAGCTTTTTTATCAAGCTTACCATTTGGACTAACAGGGAATTCTTGCATTAGCACAATGAACTCCGGTATCATGAACCTCGGCAGGCGCTCCCTCAAAAGATTCTTTACCTCTTTCTCTGTTAATAGAGTCCCGTGTTCTGGAATCACATAGCCTACAAGCAAACCTTGAGGCGTTTTTTCATCTTTTTTATAGATAACAATCCCATCTTTAAGCTGAGGATTCTCCCGAATAGCAGACTCAATTTCTCTTAATTCAACCCGGATGCCTCTCATTTTAATTTGACTGTCTTTTCTACCAATGTATTGAATTTCACCTTCTGAGTTAAATTTTGCCAAGTCTCCTGTTTTATATAAACGGGCCCCTTCTACTTTAGAAAAAGGATTTGGGATGAAGTGCTTGGCGGTTAAACTCGCATTTCCATGGTATGCTGTTGCTAGTCCTGTTCCCCCAATATAGAGTTCTCCCACTACCTCAATTCCAGCAGGCTGGAGGTCCTCATTTAAAATATAAATTTCTGTGTTCGCCATAGGCCTTCCAATTCGAACATTGGATTCCCGGCTTTCACACCTATAAGAAGTGACCTCAACTGATGCTTCCGTTGGACCATACTGGTTATAAAGCTCTCCACTAAAAAGAGCGAAAAACTTCTCCTTAATTTGAGATGTAAGAGGTTCACCACTGCACATCACTCTCTGAATCGATGTGCACGAATCCACACCGGATACATTTAAGAACTCCTGAAGCATAGTTGGTACAAAATAAAGAGTCGTGATATCATGTTGCTTGATAAGGTCGGCAAGATAGTAGCTATCTTTATGTCCTTCCGGCTTCGCAATCACCAGTGAAGCACCTGTACACAAAGCACTAAAAATTTCAAACACGGAATAATCAAAACTTAGCGGTGTTTTATGCAAACCGTGCTCATTCTTAATTTTTCCATAGTAATTTTTCATCCAAAGAATACGATTTACTACTCCTTTATGTGGAACCATCACGCCTTTCGGCCTGCCGGTGGACCCTGATGTATAGATCATATAAGCAAGCTGGTCTGCAGATTTTTCTCGAATTCTATCAATTTCTACTGAGCCAGTATCTAAAATCTCCTTTACTACATAACGATTTTCACAAAGGTCATCAAGGTCATAATATTGCTCTTTAGAGGTTAAAATGCATTCCACTTTTGAGTCTCTGATCATAAATTGAATTCTTTCTGAAGGGTAAGAAGTATCTAGAGGTACATAAGCACACCCTGCTTTAAGAATTCCAAGTAATCCAATTATCATTTCAGCTGAACGGTCCATATAGATACCGACAAAATCACCATTTATTCTTTCTCTCCTAAGGAAACTTGCTACTTTTTCTGCTTCCTTATTCAAGGATTCATACGTTATTTTGTTTGATCCCTCAATGAGAGCGATTGAATTTGGAGATTTCTCTGCTTCTTTTTCAATTAGTTCATGTAGCAACAAGGACTCATCTAAGAAGGATTCACGATGATTATTCCATTTATGAACCAATTGCGTGTAAACCTGTTCCGGTAAATAAGACTGATCATCATGACTAGCCAATGGATTATCAGTTACTGATTTCAAAATATTATGATAAATATCCACGATGATATCCATTTGTTCTTCTGTAAATGTTCCCTCATCATAAGACAGCGTCAATCTAATTTCGTAATCCGGCGGATGATTTGAGAACGTCGCCATTAACTTAAAGTGTGTATCATTTGCAGAATTCCGATTGAAACCTAAAAATTCTATTTTATTAGATGTAAGCAAAGGTTCCATGGAATGGAAATACACATAATTAAAGGCTGTTTCAAATAATGTCGACTGATTTACGTGTCGTTGAATTTCCGGTAAAGGTAGTCTCCGATACGGAAGAATATCCTGTTCTATTTCAAATGTTTTATTAATAAATTCTATCCATTCTCCAGGACTCACACTCTGCCTGAAAGGCAATGTATTAATAAACAAACCTTTGACTTTCTCACCATCTTTTGTCTCCATTCTTCCATTTGAAACCATACCCGTAACCACATCCGATTGACCAGTTATCGCCTGAAGAGCTTTTATATGAGCAGCAAGCAAGATACTTTTAACCGGAACTTGGTAAGAGGCCGATATTTGTTTTAGCTGCCTCGATGTTTCATTCGAGAGTTCTACAATTCTTCTACGGACCCTAAATGCTTGATCCAACGCTTTTTTAGATTCATAGATTGGAAGCTGTAAAGCTTGGCAATCTAATAAAAAGCTTTTCCAAAAAGCTATATGTTCCTCACTTTGAATGGCCTCTTGTTCTAGTTTTACAAAATCCCTAAAGTCAACTGATAATACCTTTTCAGATTTTTTATACTTCCCTTCAAGTAATTGGAAATACACATCAAAAATCTCTGCAAGGGTAGAGGTCAAACTCCATCCATCAAAAATGAGGTGACATTCTGTTAAACTAAATTGGAACGTTTCATCGCTCCTCTGATGCACAAAAAATCTCAGTAAACTTGGACTTTTTAAATCAAATGTATTCTTTTTCTCTTGTTGAATGTACTGATCAATAATCTCTTCTTGCTTATTATGCTCTAAATGCCTTATATCCGAATAGCCAACAAACAGGTTTGCTGTCTGATGAACTAATTGCATTGGCACTCTAAAATTCTTTAAATCAAACGAGGTACGTAGCATCACATTACGAGCTACCACTTTCTCAACAGCGTTTCTAAACAATCCATAATCGAACTTCCCTTTTAGCAGCACACTATCAATATTGTGATAGAGTGGCTCCTCCGGATACTGTTCCATATGGTAGAACATACCCTCCTGTGCCTTTGTTAAAGGATAAGCATCTTCTACTCCTTCTTTAATCCAAATGCGGTCTTCCTCTGGCACTAAAGCAAACGGACTTAACGTGCCCTCACGTTCAGTCGGCAAAACTTTTTGCTCAAGAAGCTGTACAAGATCTTCTATCGTTTGATGTTGAAATAACTCCTCAAGAGTAAAGAAATATCCTTTTTCCTCAGCTTCAGAAATTATTTTTAAGCTGCGGATACTGTCCCCTCCAAGCGAGAAAAAATTATCATTAAGATAAATTTCCTGATTGTTTAGTACTGTCTTCCATATTGCTGTTAAATCTTTTTCAATTTGCGTCTCAGGCTCTCGCTTTTCTCCTACTCTAGTATTTTCACAAAGCTTCAGCAATAAAGATTTATCTACTTTACCGTTCGACGTCACGGGAATAGCTTCAACCGCTATAAAATGTGATGGATACATGTACTTCGGCAAATTAGAAAGAAGGCTTTTTCTTAGCTTTTTCAACTCGTCTTCTTCACTGAATACAACAAATACAGCCAATTCATTTTCCTTTTTCTCGTTTGTTCTGACTAGAACCGTACAGTCTTTGACTGTTGGGTACTGTGCAATAAAACTTTTTACTTCCCCCAGTTCAATCCGATGTCCTTTAATCTTCACTTGATCGTCCATTCTTCCGACATACTCGATATCCCCATCAGAAATGTATTTTCCGACATCTCCTGTTTTATACAGCCTATTTCCATTTACCGAGAAAGGATTCGGAATAAATCGCTCTGCTGTAAGGGCGTATCGCTCGTTATAGCCACGTGCAAGTCCCTCTCCACCTACATAAATCTCTCCTGGAACTCCGATAGGTACTGGGTTTAAGTCCTCATCTAATATATAAATGTTCAAATCCTGAAGCGGTTTCCCAATCAAACTTCGGGCAGCTGTTTTTATTTCTTCCTTTTTTACCTCCCGCCAAGTAACATGAACAGTTGTTTCGGTAATACCATACATGTTAATAAGCTTGGTTTGGTCTCCATACTTCTCAAACCACCTCGAAAGATCTTGAAAATGCAAGGCCTCTCCACCAAAAATAATGTATCTCAGCTTAAGTGAATACTTGTGTTGATCCATGGAATTCAACAATTCTTTAAAAGCAGACGGTGTCTGGTTTAACACTGTAATTCCTTCATCATGTAAAAAGCGGCAAAACAACTCCGGTTTACGTCTCATTTCAGCAGGAATAATAAACAACTTACCGCCGTATAAAAGGGCACCCCATATCTCCCATACAGTAAAATCAAATGCCGTGGAGTGAAATAATGTCCAAGCATCCTTTTCTGTAAATTGAAAATGCTTTTCGGAACTCTCAAATAAACGTCTAACGTTATGATGGGTATTCAAGACGCCTTTTGGTTTTCCCGTTGAACCAGAAGTATAAATAATGTAAGCTACCTGGTCGGGATAAACTGGAACATTTAGTGCCTCATCTTTCTCCTGCGCCCATTGATTTTCTTCATATTGTATAATGGTACATTTTAATCCTGGATAAAGGGCATCTATATATTTTTCTTGGGTCAACAACACTTCACAACTAGAATCTTCTATTATATAAGCTATTCTGCTACGCGGTTGTTCAGGATCCAATGGGACATATGTGCCTCCCGCTTTTAGAACCGCTAAAATACTAATGATAAAATGACTGGAACGATCCATCTTAACAGCTACTTTAGTTTCTGTTTCCACTCCATTTCCCCTCAAGTATCGAGCTAACTGATTAGCCCTTTTATCCAATTCACTGTAAGTAATCTGCGTTCCTTCACTTACCAGGGCGACAGCGTCAGGAAATTGACGTACCTGCTGTTCAAAACGTTGATGGATGGATTCTGCTTTTTCAAAGCTCATAGGCTCCGAAGAACTGATAATTTTCTGCTCCTCTTCTGGTATCATTCCTTTTATTTTCGATACTAACTCATTCGGTTTATAAATTAATTCTTCTAGAATGTAAATATAATTACGTACCATTCTTTCTATCGTTGTCTGCTCAAATAGCTCGCTGTATTCAAAAAACCCCTCAATTCGTTCGTCTGTTTCCATAATAGAAACTGATAAATCAAATTTACTCGTTTTAGTTTCCACATCGTATGGGATAAATACACAGTCATCAAGTTCTAAAATGGACTGTTGATTCTGCTGATAGACAAACATCGATTGAAAAACTGGACTGAGTGATAACGTACGATTAATTTTTAATTCGTCCACTAGCTTGTCAAAAGGCAGTTCTTGATTATCCTGAGCTTCAAGCGTTGCTTTATTCACTTGCTGAATTAATTCAGCTACTGTTTTTTGAGACCCGATAATCACTTTGAGTGGAATCGTATTAGCTATACATCCTATTAAGGGTTCAATTTCAACATGCTGACGATTTGAAACAGGTACACCTAAAATAAGTTCCTTTTGACCTGTGTATTTATATAGAAATATGTAATAAGCTGACAAAAGGATGACAAATGGTGATACTCTTTTCTCCCTACTCATTTGTTTAACAGCGTCTACCAAAATACCAGGTAATTCAAATCGGTAGATATCTCCCTCAAACATCTGGTTTTTAGGCCTTGAATAATCTAAGGGAAGATTGAGATCTGGTGGGTTAGAACCAATTTTATTCTTCCAATACTCCACCTGTCTCTGATAACCTCCGTTTTCCATCTTCTCTTTTTGCCACGCAGAATAATCTGCATATTGAATAACGAGATCATCCTCCGTAGTTTTTCCAGTGCGATACACTTCAGATAGTTCCTTCATCAACAATCCAGTTGACCAACCGTCAAAAATAATGTGATGCATTACGATCAACAGAATATGTTCTTCCTCAGACAATTTGAACACAGTTATATTAAATAACTGCTCTGATTGTAGATTGATAGGAGTAGATGCTGTTTTATTTACTAGTTCTTTCACAATTATTTCTCGATCTGCTACTGACTTATCCACCATAGACACGACATTCATATTTACCGACTGAAAAGGGAAGATACGCTGAATTGGTACCCCACTTTCATTCATAAATTGAGCTCTTAGTACCTCGTGCTTTTCAAGGACAGAGTTGAAAGCATGGCTTAGTTTTTCTAAATCAACATTTCCCACTATTCTAATAGCCAATGGAATATTATAGGCTGCACTCGTTGGGTTAAGTTCACTTGCAAACCACATTCTTTCTTGTGCATAAGAGAGTGGGTACTCTTGCTGATTTGTTCGTTTAGGAATACTATTAGTCGCCTTTAATCCCATTTCTTTTTTTAATCTCTCTAATATCTCTAACTTTTTATCCAAACTCACATTTCAACCCCCTTTCAAAAACTTACTTCTTCCATCGCTAATTTTTCTGCCTCCAAATAAGCCTTAGAAACTAGATCTATATAATCACTCTCTTGCGGATACAACCTATTTATTCCTTGACATAGCTTTTCAGTTGTCTCTGCTTCGAAAAGTAAACTTACCGGTATCTCCAGTTCATAAATTTTTCGGATTCTTGAGATTATTTGAGTGGCATTTAAAGAGTGCCCCCCAAGTTCAAAAAAGCTATCCGCTACTGATACCTGTTTCTTCTTTAATACTTCTTTCCAGATTCCTACAATGACTTCTTCAAATTCATTACGAGGAGCCACATACTTTTCTACCTCTAACTTTTCATAAAACTGAATTAAAGATGCTCGATTAATTTTTCTATTACTATTTAGGGGAATCTCATTCAACCGAATGAATTTTGTAGGAATCATATATTGCGGAAGCCATTTTTTCGTAAACTCCCTAATGTCTTCTTCTACTATCTCCCCTACACAAAAGGCTAATAAGGAAAGTCCTTGATCATCCATAGGTATAATTACAGTATCTTTTATAGACGGATGCTTCCGAATAACTGTCTCAATTTCGTTGAGGTCAACCCTCTTTCCATTCATTTTTATCTGTTCATCTTTGCGTCCTATAAACTCAAGTTCGCCGTTCGCCATAAGACGTACAAGGTCACCTGTTTTATAAAGTCGTTCTCCAGATTCAAATGGATTAGGAATAAACCTCTCCGCTGTCATCCCTGAATTACCAAAGTATCCGCGCGCTACACCAATTCCACCGATATACAGCTCTCCAATTTGACCAATAGCTACTGTATGCATTTCTTCATCAAATACATAGGTTTGAGTCTCACGGACAGGAATACCGATAGGGATAAACAATTCATTTTTGATATACGCATATGTTGCATTAGAAGTCGTTTCCGTTGGTCCATACAGATTTACTACCTCTAAATCCGGGAAAATATTCCACGTCATTTGAAGAAGCTCGTTACTAATCTTCTCTCCACCAATTAACAATAGCCTTAATTGTGCTTTCACACTTTCTATTACTCGGTCATCTTTTCGGATTTCTTCGATAAATGCTGCCCAAAGTGAAGGAACACAATTTATAGCATTTAATTGATGTTTTAAAAATCTATTTAGAAAAGTCAGTGGCTGCAATACCTCATCCTCTGAAAATAAAGTAACTCGTTTTCCTTTCATCAAAGGGTAAAATACCTGTTTTAAGAACGCATCAAACCCTAATTCTGCCATGAAAGGCAATTCTATTTCTTTATCTAAAAATTGCTGATCAAACCATAGGAGGTAGTTCAGTAAGCTGTTGTGTTGGATGCAGACACCCTTTGGCAAACCGGTCGAACCCGAAGTATAAAGAACATAAGCTAATTGTTGAGGTAAAAGAGAAACGGAAGGCAGGCAACTTTCATTTTCCTTCTCGATTACTTTCCATTCTTTACTCAGATTAACTTGCTGGACTGGAATCTGCTTTAGTTCATCCAATATACTTTGCTTATTAGTAAGAACCATCTTAGCTGCACTATCTTCAATAGCGTAACGAATCCTATTTATAGGCCACTTACTATCAACCGGAACAAAACTAGCTCCTGATTTTAGAACAGCAAGCATAGAAATGATAGCTTCTGCTGATCTTGGCATACACAAGACAACACGGTCTTCTGGTTCCAAAAAACGCTTTAAATAGCGAGTGAGCTGGTTAGTCTTTGACTGTAATTCCCGATAAGTAATAGACTTGTCTTCCGAAACGATAGCTAAAAGGTCTCCGTTTAATTCAGCTTGTTCCTCAATATAATCAAGGATATTATTTTTTTGCAGAGACTCTAGTTGGCTGTAACGGTCAGTGTTCAATTTGACTATTAATCTTTCTTCCTCTTGTTTAGTAAGAAAAGAAAGATGCATTAATTCTTTATGTGGTTTTTTTATACATTGATTCAAGAAAAATAGAAACTGACTAAATAACCTTTCTACATCGTCCATTAGATACATGGAGCCATCAAATTGAAGGAATAGTTCGAAATTTCCATTTGTGCACAGTACCGATAGTAAGAGCTTATACTTTTCATTTTCCGATCTGAAGTCCTTCATTGTCAGAGTAATATCTCCCTGCTGAGCTATTACTTGGTTATCCAGATATCGAAATTGGTATGGAATATAATCCTCACTCCCTGAAAAAAGAGTTGAGATGTCAACATACTCCACTTTCTCCATAGATTTTGTTAGATGCTCTTGGACTTGCTTATTGTATTGTATAAAAGTTTGTTGAGCATCATAAACTTCAATTGGAATGACTTTCTCAAATTGACCTATACTTAATTTTAATTCTTCATAGTTTCTTCCATCTACTACTAGACCTACCGGAAGATTGTGACAAGCCACTTTTGATAGGAAGGCCTTCCAACTTGCAAAAAAGAATGTAGGGACATCAAGATTATATAATTGCGCTAGCTCTCTTATCTTCATCGACAGCTCTTCAGGTAATAAATTTCGAATAGATTGTCTATTACTTTCTGTTGAAGATTCCTTTAGCCTTTCAAAAGGAAGGGCTTTTCTCACTATCTGAGTTTTATAGGAAATACGATCATTTTCCAAAAGCTCATTCTGCCACTGACTAAAGTCCACATATTGAATAATTTCCTCTTCTGCTACCGATTGATTAGTGGTATATAATTTAAAAGCATGATTAACAATTAACTGAAGAGAGATAAAATCCGTATTGAGACTAAGGCCATATATATTTAGTTCATGTTCGTATTCACTGATTTTACTTATATTAATATGAACTGTTCCACCATTTTCGGCTTGGAGCTTTTGACGTACAATATCCAAAGCTTCAACTTGTAGCTCTTCCTCATCCTGAAGGTTTGAGTTGTATGAAAAACTAAAGTAAGCTTTTTCGAGAATAACCTGAATCGGGTATTCCATTCCTTCCACTTTTTGAAGTCTAGAGCGTAAAATTTCATATTGATTGATAGTATTAATAAAACAGTCCGTTAAATCTGGGATTGACAGTTTCCCTTGTATTTTCAAAGTTAAATGATTATAAAACGGGATATTATAGACATCTTGTAATTCCCAAATTCTTTTCTGATGGCTAGATAAAGAAAATCCTTCTACCGTTTTCACAAACAACTCCCCCAAAATTATATTTTCCAGCTATTTGACTCTGTCATGCCGACTAGTATTTTTCGTTCTCCTTCGTATGGGGTTCTCGCATGAGCCGTCATCATGTTATCAAGCATGAGGATATCTCCCTTTTCCCAAGGGAATGTAACCATTTCTTCCTCATATACTTTTCTAATTTGATCCAATACCTCTGGTTCAATGGAGGTCCCATCCCCATAATAAGAATTTTTAGGAACGTCTTGCTCATCATATTGATGAAGTATTTCCTCTCTGATTTCTCTTGCCAAAGTCGTAATATGAAAAGCTGTAATCTGGTTAAACCAAATGTTTTCTCCTGTAATAGGATGTAATGAAACAGCAGGACGGACTTGCTCAATTCTTAGATGCTCATCTGACTTCCATATATAGTTCATCCCATTCTTTTGACAAATTTCTTCTACCAGACCTTTATCATTTGTTTGAAAAACATCTTGCCATTTCATCCCTAGAGAAAGCCCTAAATTTCTTACATACATGACCCCTTTCTCAGTAAACTTCTCCCTGATTGTTGGATCCATTCTTTCATAGATGCGGCGACTATCTGCAATCGGTGTCTCACCGCCAGAAAAAGCAGGTATATCACAGTAAAAAAATATTTTCATAGGCCATTCTTGACCGTAGGCCATTTCATTATGCAATTCAATCCATTGATCTGCTGCAAAGTCGGTCGAGGTATAAATCTGATTTTGCACCGCACTCCTTGGAGTAGCATGATCTTTATATTCCAATAACTCGCCAGATACCTGGCGTATAAATGAGTGAAAGTCTTTTGTATCTTCCACTTTAAAACCTCGGAATAAGATACCGCCATGTTTAGAAAGTAAAGCATTTAATTCCTCTCGGTTCCCTTTGGCCCACTCACAGATATTAACCCCATCCATATTGGGTTCAATTACTAGGGGAAGGTTTTTGCCTTCCTCTAGTAACCTTGTTTTAGTTAACTCTTGGTTCACTTGAACAGACTTTCTTCTTATTCGATCCATTTTTAGTGATTTAACCATTTTACATATCCTCCTTACCTAATTTGGAACATTCACCGACTTTCGAATCCTTCCGTTAAGCTGATTTCTATTAATCTCTTTTTGCCTATTAAACATTTCTTGGTTGTGTTTAATCAAGACACGTTGCAGCTTTTGATGAATCTCCTTCACAGACTGTTCATGAGAGACTGTCATTTCTGTTAAGATGTTTTCAAGGAGATGTAGATAACACTCAATGGTTTCACTGCTAAACGCTACACAGCTGTAATTGATATCAAGAGAGAGCCGCTCACCTGGAGCTATAGACAGCGTTAAAGGAAAGTTGGTCTGTTCGGTTACGTCTACATCGAAAATGGTTGCCTTCTCAAAAAACGCTTGATTACCCTCGGGAGAAATCAAGTTAGGGAAGTTGGCAAAGATCAAACAAGTGTCAAACAGAGATTCTTTTGATTTATATCCAATCCACTCTTTAATTTCTGTAAGTGGGGTGCTTTCAATTGCACTTACCCTTAGCTGGAAAGAATGCATCTCTAAAAGAAGTTCCCTTAATTTCTTATCACTTGAAACCTTTAGACTCATCGGCAAGGTATTGATGAACATACCGATCATTTCCTCAATTCCCTCAACAGGTGCAGATCTTCCTGAAAAGACAGAACCAAATATCACCTTCTCTTTTTCACTTACAAAGTTTAGAAAAATAGCCCACGCTGTTTGCACCATCGTATTTAACGTCGTTTTTTTCTCGGCAGCTACTACTTTTAATTTTTCAGTCAATACCTTTGGTAATTTTCTTTTAATTTCGAGATGTGACTGCTCTCGATCACTTATACGTCCGCTATCCATTGTTAACATAGCTCTATCCTGATAGCCTTCTAGAGACTCTATCCAAAAATCACGATCCTTGGAAAAATCCTGATTTGTTTGCCAATCAATGTACTCTCCAAACGACCTTGTAATTGTAACGTCGAGCTTTTCTCCTTTTGTTATCTTTGCATAGGCTTCGGACAATTGCATCAATACCATCGGCATAGACCATCCATCTAGAAGCAGATGATGGTAAGTCCAAATAAAGTGATACGTGTTTTTTTCTATTTTCACAAGTGTCAACCGTATGAGAGAATCATGTTCCAAATCAAATCCGGTTAAACGTTGAGATTCATTTATTCTTTCTAGATTTTGTCTAAGATCATCAAAATCATAACCTCTATCGGTCCAGTCCAAAACATTTACATTTACTTTTCTGGATTGGTGGATAATATGGATTGGCTTTGTAAAACCCTCCCATAAAAAATTAGCTCTCAAGATACTATTTCTGTCCAGCATATGCTGCCAAGCTTGACAAAAAGCCTCAATGGAAAACTCTCCTTTTATTCCAATGGCCATCTGTTCCATATATATTCCTGTTTCAGGATGCATTAGAGTATGGAACAAGATTCCTTCCTGTACTGGAGAAAGAGGATACATGTCTTCGATGGTAGCAGTATGTTGGTTAATCAATTTCCATTCGGTTTCGTTCAAATTAACTTTATTAAAATTCTTAGGTAAATATGGTTTCCCTTCGAAATCCATCCCTAGCTTAATGATTTCCCTCACAATGCTACAAAACTCTGATACCAGCAGTTCTATAGTTTCATCTTTATGAAGGTGAGAACTGTACATCCAATCTAAAGAAAGCTCACCGTTGTAAACGGCTCCTTCTACATCTAGAAGGTAAGCCCGTGGAGCAGCTGCATCTCTAATTGGCTCAACGCTCTCATCTGCTATCTCAAAAATGGAATTTTCAAAAGTTGTGTTTATTTGACCTAGATAATTAAAACTAACCTCCGAAGGATGCTCTTCAAATGCAACGCCTCTTAAATACTTAAGAACTCCAAACTCTATTCCGTTATCAGGAATGGATTGCATGGCCCTAATGATTTCATTTACATCCTCTAACAGCGAAGAGCGTTCTTGAAGCTTAACTGAGAAAGGAAATAAGGTTGTAAACCACCCCACTGTTCTGCTTAAATTGATTCCCCTTCTAATAGCCTCCCTACCATGACCCTCTATATCAATTTTGATGTTTTGGCCATGGGTCCATCTCTTCATAGCAATCATTAATGAGGAGATGAGGACTTCCTGAATTTTAGCATTGAGAGTTCGGTTCACCTTAGTAAGCAAAAATTCAGTCTCTTTTTTTGAGAATCTAGCAGTCTTCTTTTTCAGAGAACTTTCAGTGTTAACAGCTTCATTTTTTTCCCCGTCAACTGGTATTCTCATTTCTACTTTACTGATTCTCTTCCAGTAAGGAAGGTTTTTAAGTATTTCTTCCCCTTTTGCATAATGTTGTAGAGCAAAGGACCATTCTTTATACAAAGTAGTTTGCGGTAGAAATTTCAACGGCTTTCTTTCTTGAATTCGGTTATATGCTATTTGTAAATCTTCTAACAGGATTCGCCAGGACACACCGTCTACAATTAGATGATGAATGGTTAAAAACAGCTGGTTCTCCCCATTTTTTTTGTTTCTGAAGTATACAACCTTTAGTAAAGGGCCACATTCAATGTCCAATGATTTTTGTGCCTGTAGAATAACTTGCCTCTTACGCTCCTGATCGTGACTCGATTGGTTATCAAATTCCATCACATCTAATACGTACCGGTTTTCCAGTTCTTCCGTTTGTCCCCACTTTCCTTCCTCATGAACGAAAGAAATATTAAAGACTTCGTGATACTTAGTTATTGCTTCTATAGATTTATCCAACGAACTAATATCCAAGTCTTCTTTTACCTTTAACAGGATGGATTGGTTCCAATGATGTGGGTTATTAAACTCTTTCTCAAAAAACCATTGTTGTATAGGTGTGAATGGGACTATATCCCATATCAAGGATTCTTCATCATTTTCTTCTAGTAAGTCTACTGTTGACTGAGATGTTTTGTGTGAGAGGAAGTCATCAATCTTTTTAATTGTTTGATGTTCAAATAAATCTCTTGTAGTTATATCAATGGAAACCTCTTGGGATTTTGCTATAATCTGTAAAGCCAGGATTGAATCCCCACCCAATTCAAAGTAATTATCCTGTATCCCCAACTTTTCTACTTGCAGTACCTGTTCCCATATTGTGACTAGCTTCTTTTGCGTGTCATTAATAGGAGGGTGATAAAAATCTGCATTTTCAAAACTTTCAAATCTAGGTAATGCCTTTCTATCAACTTTTCCATTCGTCATCAGAGGCAGTTCTTCCATAACGTGAATAAATTTTGGAATCATATAATTAGGTAACTTGCTCTCAAGTGCAACTTTTATTTCTTTTGATGATGTTTCACCTATAACTGTAATATAAGCAATTAAAACTTTAGTTTCAGAAGTAGAATCTACCATAACCAATGCCTGATTTACTTCAGGAAGTGACAATAATGCCTTTTCGATTTCCCCAGTCTCCACACGGAACCCGCGTATTTTAAATTGATCATCATTTCTACCAAGGAATTGAATGTCACCGTCAGGGGAATAACGGACAATATCTCCTGTTCTGTACATTCTTGCTCCAGGTTCACTGCTGAATGGATCTGGAACAAATTTTTCTGCCGTTGGACCCGGTTTATTAATATATCCTCTTGCAAGTATGGGTCCGCCGATATGCAATTCACCTTTTCCTCCAGGGGGCACAGGTCTATCCATTGAATCTAAAATATAAAGCCTTCTATTTGAAAAAGGGTATCCAATGGAAACAGACGTTGTATCATGCAGCTGATTTTGGACTAGGTAATGGGTACAAGTCGTCACAATTTCGGTAGGTCCGTAAAAGTTATATAAACTCGTTTTCCCTTTATGTACGTCATTCCATTTATTCGCATGAACAGTAGAAAGCTTATCTCCTCCTACCGCAAGTATTCTCAAGCTATTCATTATAATAGGCTGTCCAACAACACTGTAATGATTGACGATCTCATTCCAATACGGAGTGGGAAGATTAGCAATCGTAATTCCATAGTTATTGATATTTTCAACAAATTCCTCCGAATCCCATAGGCCTCCTCCCCTTACAAACACTTCTCCACCACTAAATAGTGTCGGGAATATTTGTTCAAGAGACGGATCAAATGTTATAGTCCCGAACTGTAAGACTCGGTCAGTTTCGCTAAGATGGAATTTCTCCATAAAGGACACATAATGTAGAAAAGCTGCTTTATGAGAAACCGCTACCCCTTTTGGCAAGCCGGTAGATCCCGATGTATACATGATATATGCTGGCTGTTCAGGAGAGATAACAAGACTAGAGTGCATTTTCCCATCAGGAATAGCATCAATATTAACTATGTCCACATCTCCAAAGGGGATTTCTGGTATATTTTCATCCACTATAATAAACTGAACCTCTGAATCATTAAGAATGTATTGTATACGTTCTTCTGGCATATGTGTGTCGAGCGGAACGTAAACTCCCCCTGCTTTTAGAATCCCTAGCATCGCTATGATGAAATTTGGAGATTTTTCCATCATAACAGCAACACTCTGTTTTCGTTTCAGACCTAACAGTTGCAAATGACTGGCTAATTGGTTTGCCTGTTCATCAAGCTCTTTATATGTATAGGTTACCGTTTCGTTTCGGACCGCTACCTTCTCTTCACATAATTGAACCTGTTGTTCAAACTTGCCGTGTAAAGTGCCCGCCGAAGTGACTAGAGAAGGCACCTTACCATTTCCCCAGGCTTCAACATCCTTTTGCTCCCTTTCATTTAATAGGTTTAGGGAATCCAAAGTTTGGTGGATGTTCTGCAGAGCCGCCTCCACAAATATCGCCATCCTGTCCAGCATTTTTTCTATTTCTGTTACTGTGATAACTGAAGAATCAAAATGCAATCGTAAAACAAGAGCATCTTCAAAAGGAATAATGGCTAGACTTAAAGGGAAATTCGACTTTTCTTCAACTTGAAAATCACTAATAGAAAATCCAATATTTCCTTCTTTGAACATATTAAAATCAAATGGGTAATTCTCAAAAACAATAATACTGTCAAAGAGTGGTTTATTTGAATCTAATTCGCTTACCTTTTGTACTTCATACAATGGAGTATACTGAAATTGAGACAATTCCGATTGTTCCTTTTGGACATCTTTAATTACCGACAACAGAGTATTGCTGGATTTCATTCTAACTCGAATTGGTAAGGTATTAATGAACGGACCCACAATACTTTCTGCTCCTCTTATTTCCGGCTGTCTGCCAGACATTACACTTCCAAGAACCACATCCTCTTGATCTGTGTAACTGTTTATTAAAATTGCCCATAAACCCTGCAAGATTGAAAAAAGAGTTACATCCTGCTTACGGGCTAGTTCCTCCAATGCTTTTCTCTTTTCACCTGAAATGATGATATCTTTATGTCGATCCTGTGTAACCTGTCTATGCTGATAATGACTTCCGCATAGGTAACTCGGTTCCACAAAACCTTTTAGCTTCTCTTTAAAAAACACCTTTGAATGCTCCATATTCTGCCTACCAATCCAAGATATGTACTCATGGAATTGAGGCGCTTCAAGAAGTACAGGCAATTCATTTCTTTTTAAAGATTGATAGCAAAGAATTACGTCTCTGAGAACTAATGGCATTGACCAACCATCCATTAAAAGATGGTGAAAAGTCCAAATAAACTGGTAACCATTATTCCGATGAATTAAATGAAATTTCATCGGAGATTCCTTCGAGACATCAAATCCTTCTTTTTGCAGTTTCTCCGCATATTGGTCAATCGTCAGGCCAGAATGTTCAGCGTGCTGGTTCCATTCTTCATTTTTCCAAACGATGCCCATTTTTTTATGAACCACCTGCAATAGCTTCTCCGACTCTTTCCAATGAAAGGTTGTTCGTAATGCAGAATGCCTATTTATGGTTCTTTCCCACGCCTCCTGAAAACAGTGAACATCCAAACTTTCAGATAGCTTAAACTTTATCTGCTCTATGTACAGACTAGTATCAGGCTGATGTATGGCATGAAACAACATTCCCTTTTGTAAAGGAGAACATTCATAAATATTTTCTATATTTTTAATATCCATTTAGGATGCTCCTTACTTCTAACTGTGTTTTAGAGTTGATAAGAATTTTTCTAAAGACTCTTGGTCTAATTTCGCTTCTGGAAAATCACTTGCTACAAATCCTACCTCTTCTGTTTCAGAACAAAACGAGATGAGGGCTTTAATATTATCCAAAATGTTATCTATAAGACCTTGAATTTCTATCATTGAAAAAACTGAGCTGTAATTGACTCTTAGACAAAATCTGTTTCTAAATATATACGGTTCAAATTCCAATAAATAAATTCTTTTTTCTCGATAGTCTTTAACTGTTTCACTGAGATAGCTATGAAAAGAGAAAAACTCTGACTGAAAGAAAGATTGATCAATTTTCCCCAAGTAGTTATAACTGAATAATGCATCAGGAAACATCACGGCCGGACTTTTGTTTATCCACCTAGCTATACCATATCCAATACCTTCGTTCGGCAGTTCTCGTATTATATTTTTGACATACTTTAATAGGTCTCCATCCGGTGCTAAAAGATTAGAATCCCTTAAAAACACAGGATAAACAGATGTGAACCATCCAACAGTTCTAGAAAGATCGATTTCTTGCTGAAACGGCTTACGACCATGTGATTCTATATCTATTAGAACACCATCATCTTGAGTGAACTTCTTCAATGCTAAAGCAATAGCGGCTAAAACTGTCTCGTTTACTTTCGTCCCATAATACTTAGGTACTTCTTTCAGGAGCCCTCTAGTTTCCTTTTCATCTAAGAAGCTCTCTAGTTGCTTCCTGGTCCCTTCTGTTCCTTTTTCTAAATGAGATAAGTGATTGAATTTCATGCTTTTCTGTTGAATCCAGTAATTTTTCTCTTTATCTAGTATCTCTTGAGGCACACTAGATAAAGAATTAGACCATTCTTTATAGGAAGTAGCTTCATGAAGAAGCTTCAATTCATGTCCGGATAAAAGCTGATCCATGAGCACATCTAAATCTTGCAGCAATATCTGCCAAGAAACCATATCCACAACAAGATGGTGTGCGATAATGACCACTTCATTATCAAGGTAATTCCCCATATTAAAGTAAGCTGCCGATATCAGTGGCCCTTTTGTAATGTCCAGAGATTTCTGTAAATTCGTTGCATATTCTATAACCTTTTTATTTTGTTCCTGTGTTTTACTGAAGTCTATGTACGTCACATCCAAGGATTGGTTGTCATTCATGTACTCCTGTATCCAGCCCGTTTCTCCCCTTGAAAATCTCAATTGCAAAGACTCATGAGTCTCCACGAGACATTCCATGGCCTGCTTAAAGAAATTAAAAGTTACAGAATGGCGGACCTTCAGGCGAAGAGCCTGATTCCAATGATTAGGGTATAAAAATTGTTGTTCAAAGAACCATTCTTGAATTGGTGTTAACGGTACTACACCTTCCGCTTTCCCTCTTTTCAAATGTTGTTCTTTAACCTTTTCCATACAAATGGCCATATTAGCAATGGTCCTTTTATCAAAGATGTCCTTTGGCTTTAAATTCCATCCTTTTTCCATAGCTTTGGAGGAAATTTGAATGGCAAGTATAGAGTCTCCACCCATTTCAAAAAAACTATCCTCTATCCCAACTGATTCGCCCAATACTTCTTGAAAAATAGTAGTAAGTTCAATCTCACGGCTTGTTCTCGGAGCTGTGAACGTCTTGGATGAAATTTCATTTTTCATTTCCTGCAGTTTTTTTGTATCCACCTTTCCATTTTGAGTCAATGGAAGTTCAGGCAAAACGACAAATTGATGTGGCACCATATAATGAGGCAACTTATCTGTTAGTTCCACTTTCAGTTCTCCTATTGAAAAATCTATAGATGAAGTGGCAATATAAGCAACCAGTCGGGCCCCTTTTTTATTTTCTTGTTTAACTAATACTACTGATTTAAAAACTTCTTGGTGCCCTTCAATTGCAGCCTCAATCTCTGCCACTTCAATACGAAAACCGTTTACTTTTACTTGGCCATCCATCCTACCTAAAAATTGGATACTACCATCTTCATTGTATCTAGCCAAATCACCAGTTTTATACAATCTGTCTCCGTTCCCAAATGGATTAGGTATAAAGCGTTCGGCTGTCATTGTCGGCTGATTATTATATCCGCGAGTTATCCCTTGACCTGCTATATAAATCTCTCCTACTGTCCCTTTCGGTACAAGATTTAATGAGCTATCAAGTATAAATATCCTTGCGTGTGCAGAAGGAAAACCAATTGGTACTACCGAATGCTGTCCATCTTCTAATTGATAACAACTAGCCCAAACCGTACCTTCCGTCGGGCCATATTCATTAAACATAGTAAGAGATGGAAAATGCTCATTCTGAAAAGAATGTAAACTTTGCGGGAACTGCTCTCCAGCTACAATTACAGTTTGTAAATATCTAATTTGCTTTTTATTTGCTTGATTCAGCAGCAATTGAACAAACGATGGTACACTTAAGATGTGAGTAACTTGCTGATTCTCCATTATCTCTATGAGCTGTTTGACATCCAATCGTTTACTTACCTCTGTTAGAACAATTTTCCCTCCAACAGCCAACGTCCAGAAAATCCCTACCATTGAACTGTCAAATGAAATGGATGAAAGTAAAAGAAAGTTGCAACAACCAGAAAATTCGAATGATTCTTTTCTGGCCATCATAGAATAATAAATATTTTCATGAGTCACCATGACTCCTTTTGGTCTACCTGTAGAACCCGAGGTGTAGATAATATAGGCAAGCTGCTTAGGAAGAATCGGTTTATCTATTTCACCTGTTTCAGTAAAGAGATCTTTTAATTCAATTACCTTAGCCTCTGACTGATTGAGTTTAAGCTTTTCGTCGGTTAATATATACGAGATACCTGCATCATTAATCATATATTTAATGCGTTCCATTGGATAATTGAGATCTAAAGGAACATATACAGCTCCTGCTTTTAAAATTCCTAGGATCCCTGCAATTGTTTCTACTCCTTGCTTGACCGCTAACCCAATTCTTTCTTCCGGCGCAATACCCAATATCTGCAAATTTGCAGCCAGCATCGTAGACTTCTTTAAAAGCTCAGCATATGTCAATGATTCTCTGCCCATAGACACAGCTATTGCGTCCGGATTCTTCTTCGCACACTTTTCAATTTCATTAATAATAAATGGGGCTTGGCTTTCTTTTACCAACTGAGAACGGTTTAGAATAGTCAATTGTTCTGTTATTTCGTTTTCCGGCAAAAGGATATAATCTCTTATTCTAAGTTGGTTATTTCTAGCAATTTGTTTTAACAATTGTTGATAATGACCGATAAACCTATTAATAAGTTCAGCGTCATATTTCTCAGGGTCGTAAAGCCATCGAAAGTGTAATTCTTTGTTATATTCCACGCCTTCTAGTTCTATTTCAAATTGGGTAATGCTTCTGTTAAGAGGGTAGACTTCAATTTCTAATGAACCTAGTTTCCCTTTTGCCCCTCCCATCCCTAGAAAAGCGGCACCAAGATTGTTCTTTGTTATGCTTCTCATATTTTGAAAGCTGAACATTACATTGGTGTGGTTTTGAGCATCATGCAGCCCGTTTTCTTGCATAAGTTTTGTTAATTGAGAAAAGGAAATATCCTGGTTTTCAATGCTCTCTTGGAGTGTCTCAGAAACTTGCTTTAAAAGATCTGTAAATACATTATGTTCTTCAAAATCACCATCAATATATAAGGTATTCGCATAGAAGCCTACATGATTCAGTATCTTGGTATTTCTTCTCGAAACAGGAGTAGCTATCCATATATGCTTTTGGTTGCTATATCTATGTAACAAGAGCTTAAAACCTGTTAATAACACAGTATATAAAGTTGTGTTATTTGTTTTAGCTATTTCTAACAATTTGCTTTTCAGTATTTCGTCAATAACTAAAAACGAAGATTCACCGTTAAAAGAATGCGGTAAAGAATTCTTTGCCGGAAGGCTAACAGGATGAATACCCTCTCCGTTTACTAATCTCTCAGACCAATAGCTCCGCTCCTTTTCACTCCTAACACCCCTATTTTTTTGTCTTTGCTCTCGAGCAAAAGCTGCATAGTATCCCGTGGATGCGTGAATTTTTGGTTTTTCTCCCCTCAATAGCTCATCATACATTCGTCCAAATTCTTTCATCATCACCATAATGGACCATCCATCGATTGCTAAATGATGGACAATGAAAAGGAGAATCTTTTGATTACAGCTATTTTGGTAGATTCTAATCTTTATAACCGCCCCTCTCTCCAGTTCGAAAGGTGCATGAGCTTCATCTGCTAATCTTTGATCAAATGCCTCTTTTGATAGTAAGGAAAAATCATAAAACTTAAAATCAAGAGTCTTTTCAGGATGAATATACTGTTTAGGTTGTCCATCTACTAATGTGTAATTTGTCCTTAAAGTTTCATACTGATCCATAACTCCTTGGAAGGCTTCCTTTATTACTTTGATATTGGCGTCTTCGGGTAGTATCCAGGCTGAAAACATGTTTAGATGGTTCTGATTTTGCGATAAGTAATGAGATCGCCACAAATCCTCTTGATTTGGTGATAAAGGATTATGGTTACCTGCTTCTTCGATCATAAATATTCTCCTTTTAATTCATTTATTTATGGACTTTAGCCTACGTCATTAATAATTTGCTGTGATGTCATCAAACCGGACTTGATAACTCCATAAACGCCGTGTATATTATTTGTCCAGTGGCCTGTAAAATAAAGCCCCTTTACAGGAGATTTTGGACCCATTTTTGCAAGCCATGGCTGCTCTTTCACTTTACTCCACCCATACATCGCTCCATTCTGGTTTCGCGTATATCTTAGTATTGTACTAGGTGTAGCTAGTTCATGTAGGACGATTCGTTCCTTGAAGCCCGGAAGTTGCATTTCGATTCGATTTAAGAAATCATCCAATAGAAAATCTTTACCTCGTTCTAAACGAATATTTTCTATCTCATCGTAATTACAAAGTGCTGTGACCGTTACTATTGCATGTTCAGGAGGTGCTAGACTGGGATCAACATGACTTGGACAGCAAATAGACATTGGTGTAACTGACTTCTCTTGAGGATGATATAAATAATGAGGATTATGGTGCACATGTTGTGGAAAAACAAATAGTTCATGTGGTATATTCTTGCTCCAATTATCATCGTCTTTTATTCCTGCATACAAAACAATAGCAGAGCATGATGGTGTCAATCTTTCAAATTTCTTTTTATACAATGAAGAGAGATGCTCCTCTCCCAACAAATCCATATAGGTACTTTTCATGTCAGCGTTTGATACAATAACATCGGAATAATATTCATTACCTTTATGGTCTATAATCCCGGTTACTTGTCCGTTAGACATCCGAATTTTTTCAACTTTCCTACGTAAAACGATGTCTGATCCGTTCGCTTTAATATAGTCTCCCAAGAGATTAGCAAAAGCTTGTGTGCTACCTTTTGGATAAAACGCACCGTTGTGGTAAGACATGAGAACACTTATAATATACTGTGCGGATAATTTATCTGGCGATTCTCCAGCATATAAAAACAATGTACTTAATACTGCGATAGCTTTTGGATTATTTAAGTAACGTTCTAAAAATTCCGTAAAAGAAACATTACGAATGCCAGATAGTTCTTTAATAATTTCTTTTCGAGCAACCTCTTCCTGCGTTTGGGTTGAGCTTACTTGAAGCAGAAGTCCACCAATTCTTATAATTTTGGAAATGACCTGCTTGATTCCCTCCTTTTCGTCTGGAAACCATTCACACATCTTTTCTTCTAATTCATAAAGGTTTGAGGGGATACTGTACCTATCTTCCCCAATACTTGCAACGTACATTGGATTTATTTCAATAAAATTGATTTTCTGATTTAACCCAAGGCTGGATAGGAAATTTTCAATTAATCCACCTTCTTCACACCCACCCATTAAGTGTACGGCTGCATCAAAAATAAATTTCTTTCTTCTAAACGTGCTGGCACAGCCTCCTATTACATAATGCTGATCTATTACCAACACTTTCTTTCCCGAATGCACTAATTTCCCTGCAGCTGAAAGGCTTCCTAAGCCTGCTCCTATGAAAATAGCATCGTATTTTTTCATTTTGCGTCACCCACTTTGTCTTCTTTAAAGTAAATATAATCTGTGCCTATTGAAGGCAGCTTTCTATAGCCTTTTACATCTACATAGGATTGTTCTTTACATATAAATATTACCGTGTTAGCTTGTTTTTCCTTGACGGTTTCAACAATAAAAAAACACTTTCTTTCTTTATAATCAAATAATTCATTTTCATTTTTGAAAAAAAACCTATACCTTTCACTACACTGACTTCTTTCTTAGCGTGTACTAAGTTCCTTCTTCTCCTCCTTATAAGTTTATAAAGAGGATTGTCTGTTATCGTAGTCCTATATCCTTATCCTATTTTTATATTAATAGAATTTTCAGTTATCGTCTATTGAGAAAATCTATTGTTTTTTGGTCTCTTAATCAGAAAGTTAAGACGAAATTTTCTCAATATGACAGCTTGTTTTCACTAAAATAAAAAGATCTTTACCATAATTGGTAAAGACCCTTTCTTAGATCAATATATATATAAGGCAGTAGTATAGAAAAAGGTGTACACTCCATAATTCTATTAATATAAATCTCATAGAATAGTGTATTATATATTATTCAGAATCTCTAACAAAGGGCATAGTCATACAACGAATACTCCCCGCACCGTGTTGTAGATGATCTACTTGAACGCCTATAAAATTCATATCCGTGAACTGCCTTTGATAAAACGAAACTACTTCCTCATTGACTAAAGCCGTATTTTTATCCAGGTTAATAAAATTAGTATAATCAATTAAGTAGTTTTTATCAGGAAGCCAATAAATAGAGTAACCGTGACGGCCTACGAACTCATCAATCGTGTTTAATTCCAACTTTTCAGACTCATTTGAATTTCTATAAACCGAAACAGTAGTAAATTTCAGGAATGGAGCAGCCAAAAATAAATTTTCGCCTAGAATGTTACATACCACATCTAGATGAAGGGATTCCATAGTTCTAGGAAGAGAAACAAAACCAACTTCTTCTACTCCTAGCTCAAATAAAAAAAGTGCCAATTCCTTTTTATTATTGGAACGATGTCCTGTATTAATCAAAACGCATTCCGGACTAACAATTAAAAAGTCACCAAACTCTAATGAAACACAAGAAGGAACAAAATAGGTATGATCCGCATCAAACCAATCCACTAAAGCAGACTGAGTATAAAAGAAGTCTGCTTGCCTAATTTCGTTGCCTGAGACTCCTATCAATAGTTTGTCACCATATACAGCTCCTACATCCCTTACGAAGATACGATTCACGAGCCTGTCCCACAACGAATCCTTTGACTCGTTACTTACATCATGTACTTTACAGCCAAAATTTTCTAACTTCGTTTTCAAAAGATGATGCTGTTCAAGTGCTAATTCAGCTATAAAATCATGTACAAATCCAACAGCTGGCACTTCGGATCCCAAGACATTATATTTTGTTGGTGCACATAATAAGACCTCTTTTAAAGTCCCATTCTCAGAGTTACAAAATGGCTTAATTTTATTTTTTAGCATGGTGATAAGCTTCCTCCTTAATGGATAGTAAGAAATTTTAATGGTTGAAAGTATTACCTAAGAACATGAATAGATATATGACATTGTAATAGAATGATAACGTTATAAGTGCTTTTATTTCAATAATCTCTTAATTATAAAGATTCGGATAAAGATGCATTTACATAGAAGTCGTAGTCTTAGTTACAAAGTGGTAGGGTACCTGTTATTAAATTCGCATTAGTCTGTTGCTAGAAAAATAATTTTGTATTCTTATTTTTTAAATTTTAAAAATTATCTTTCCTTTCCTCATTGTTTTTGTAATAATTACCGATTAAGGGGATTAATTGAAACCCTATGCATTTAAAATTTTAGGGGGTGAATAATTTTCCGTCAACTATTTTTTGTATTAATATGAGGACAAAACATTAAATCCTCTGTAATCAACTTTGATAAAATACTTAAAAATATTTCTTAAAATAGAGTATACAAGGAGGTGAATAATTGAAAATATATGCAGTGGATGTTAGTAATCATCTAGATAGAAAATATTTTCAACATCTATTTGAATGTTTAGGCTCGCAAAAACAGTATAGGATTCAGTCTTTCCATCATGATGATGATAAAGAAAGAACCCTAATTGGGGAAATCTTGATACGCTATATGATTAGTCATTATTTGAATATAAAGCCTGATAGGGTAATACTCCAATGTAATACATATGGGAAGCCTTACATAGAGGAGGATCCCGCCTTTTTCAACCTTTCACATTCAGGGAAATGGGTAGTAGCTGTAATAGATCACAAGGAAAATGGAATTGATGTACAGGAAATTGGAAAAGTTGACATGAATGTAGCTAAAAACTTCTTTTTACAAAGAGAATATTTAGAACTAATGCAACTAGAAGGTGAGGCTAGAGCTAATTTATTTTATGAACTTTGGACACTAAAGGAAAGTTATATAAAGACCATCGGAAAAGGGCTTTCCATACCCCTTAACTCTTTTACTTTTGAAAAATCGAAAGAAAACCAATATCAATCTTTAACAGGAAAAAAATCGGTTTTTTTCCAAACATATAACATAGACCCTCAATACAAAATGGCACTGGGTTCTTATAACACTCAACTGGCCCAAGATGTAACCATATTAACAAGTCAGCATCTGTATAGACTCTTTGTAAATTCTCTACAAAATGAGCTAATCATTTAATGTCTAACAAAAGAGTTTATATAACTTTCACCTAGAAATACCTCATAAATCTTTAAATAGATTAAAACTTAAGTTAATCAATTTAGTAATCAAAAATTAGGAAGGTGAAAACATGGAAAAAATGAGACTTTTATGCTTACCTTATGCAGGAGGATCTGCAGCCTCCATTTACTTGCCGTGGAAAAGAAAATTGAAGGAACAAGTGGAAGTTATTCCTCTTGAATTAGCTGGCCGGGGAAAAAGAATCAAAGAACCCTTATTGCAGTCAGTTGACGAAATGGTGACAGACCTTATCGAAAAAACATCCCATATGTTAAACGAGGGGCGACCGTATGCTATATTTGGCCACAGTATGGGGGGACTATTAGCATACCAATTCTGTCGAAAAATTAATGAATTGAATTTGCCGCAACCGAACAGCCTAATTGTTTCAGGATTTCAACCTCCTGATATTAAATTGAAAGGCAACATTCACCTTTTACCAATTGATGAATTTGCTAAAAGAATGGCGCAAAACGGAAATATTCCCACCTCAATTTTTGAAGATTCCAACTTGTACAACCTTTTCATTCCGATCTTATATTGTGACTATAAAGCTGTCTTTAACTATGAATACCAGCCTGCAGATAGAACGAAAACTGATTTGCATATATTTACGGGGAAGAATGATCACCCAGTCTACTATCTCAGAAAAGAGTGGTCACGACATACAACTGGAAAATTTGAAGAACACGTTTTTGAAGGCGGTCACTTTTTTATTCGTGAAGATGAATTAGAAGTCCTAAATAGAATTATATCTATCCTTTCATCGAATAAACTCATAGAGCAAAGCTAAAGTAACAAAGTTGGTTAGTAAACATTTGCATATAACCTCTAAATCTTCGACATACTGATATTAATATTCTAGATAACGTAATCAGTATGAAAAGTAAAATTTACACAAGCAGAATATTATAAGTCAAATATTAACTTGTTAACCATGAGATAGTATGTACAAATTATTTATATTTGATATCTACTATTTCTTTAATGATTAGCTGATTTTAATTAGTCAGCTTTTATTTCTTTAAACATCTTATATTTATCATGTTTTCTGCTTGTGCATACTGCACTATAGAAGTCATATATCTATAGATATTAAATCATAGAGTAAAAAGGAAAGAGGCGGGAATTTATTTGTACACAAACTGGTTCTGGTGCAAAAATAAAACAAAAGAGAATAAAGCGCATATATTCCTAACGAAATCGTATCTTATGCTGAAAGTCCAAACAATTGATGGATGAATTCTTTCTGATTTTGGACAGACTGGTCCCGTAAATTAAGCTGTTCTTTTTTAATCATATGCATGGCTTCTACTCCAGAAAGAATGGATGTAGCTGTGTCAAAACATTTGAACCCTAGCATGGAACGGATTCGCTTCTTTATAAAGCGCTGATCTTGTTCTACTATGTTATTCAAGTACTTTTGTTGTCTAAGTTGCATACCATCAGGTATGCTTTTTTCTTTTTTTAACTGTTCAATTGCTATAGGATAAGCCGGGTTCTTATCGACTGTTATAACACGTGCTTTGAAACATGAAAAGACCGCAAAGCTTTTTTGAAAAAGCGCTTTGCTGCCTTCTGGTCTCTTGTTTTGTTTAGGAAAAAATCAATTGTGTTTCCTTTCGAATCAACAGCACGATACAGATACATCCATTGACCTTTTACTTTCATATAGGTTTCATCGACTCTCCAAGAATCATTTGTTTGTTTGAGGTGACGACGGATTCGTTTATCCAATTCAGGACCATACTGATGAACCCAACGCATAATCGTTGTATGAGAAATGGATAAACCCCGTTCTTCTAGCATTTCCACCAAATCACGAAAACTGAGGTTGTACCGTAGGTACCATCTTACCGTTAACAAAATAATATCAGGCTGATAATGCTTCCATTTGAATACATTTTCCTTTTCCATACCAATCACGCACACTTTCTAAAGTAATAGTAACAGTATGTCCAAGATTTATAGATTCATTGCAATTGTCCTGAAGTTTTTGCACCAGAACCGTTATTTGTCATGTCCTCTTATAGTTTTCTAGAATCTTAGTATTTTTCAACACAAAAATCTTCAATAGCCGTACTCGTTTTCTGTGAACTGTTATCAGTTTCCAGGTAACTCTACTATAGAAATTACATTTAATAGATACTGAATGTTCATTTATTTACCAATGGATTAACTTTGAAATTTACTAAGCTTAAATCTTCAATAGCTTGTTGTAGTAAGTATGAAAGATCAAAAATTAATTCTAATGTTTTTATTTATTTTAATTTCTAAAACAAGATTTATTAAATATAGTATTCTATATTTTTTGTCATTTTTTCAGGAAGCTTAGCATATTCTAAATATATAAAAAGAATCCTGTAAATTTCTAGCTCATGAAGCTAAACCAAACACTTTATTCATAAAGTGTTTTTGATCTTAGACAGACTTGTTCGACAAAATAAGTTTTCTTTTTACTCTAATATAGGCTTTATCGACTCCTCACGAGTTGTTTGTTCATTTAAGATGATATTTGTATTGTCTCTTCTAATTAAGGCCTATATGGATAAACTCAGCGTATAATTGTTGTCTGAGCAATTAATACATCTCCTCCCTTTAGTTCATACTGATAGTGCTTCTATTTGAGCTAATTTTCCTTTTCATACTGATTACACATCTTTTGTAAAATAACACCATCAATATCTTCAAGTATTTAAATTTATTTTTTACTTAGTGAAAGACTTTTACCTTTTAGATAATCAAGAGATGCGCATTTTTCAGACAGTACGTTAAAACCTAATATAATATATATCTTTTATATAAAAAGAATATAAAGATAAAACTATTATACTTATGAAAAATGGCCTACAAACTCAGTAATAACAGTGTCTGCAAAGTTATAGAACCATAAAAAATCGAAAAAAACACTTATTGGAAATGTATTTATTGCGTTTTACGTCGCTCTAAATATACAAAATATCATAAAGTTGAATTACTTAACCTACATATAATCAGCATCATTTTGATGCGTAAAAGTGTATATATGATTAATGGTAGTCTAGCTTAAATTAATAATATGATTTCCACATACGCTATAAAATAATCCACATTTTATTAACATTTAGAAGTAAGTTATAGACATAATTCAGTAAATCAACATTATTAACAAAAAACATTCTGATTTTAAGTAGCTTTATATATAAAACGTTTATATATAAAGCTTTGAGCTATTTTATTGTACACATTTGGACAATATTATTAAGATATCCACTGAATTAATATATATATTTACGATTTTTAGTAGATTAAATGCCAGTAATGGAACGAATGTTCAGAAAAAAGAAAAGTGAAATTGTGAATTACTGATTATATTTTAGGAATTTTGTATAGAAGTGTATAAAAAAAGAGAGGTATTCTAACTCAAATTTAAG